>DATCXY010000463.1:0-9383 GCA_036570585.1 Solimonas sp.
CGCGCCTGCATTGCCGCAGCCAGGCGCCGCACACGCGATTGCAGCGCCTGCGGATCGCGCGCCAGACGGCTCGGCGCGCGCACCATCACCGCCAGCGCCAGCATCTCTTCGCGCGACAGCGTGTCGAGGCTGCGACCGAAATAATGCGACGCGGCCGGGCCGACACCGCGCCGGTTGGCGCCGTATGGCACCTGGTTCAAGTAAAACTCGAGGATGTCCGCTTTCGAGAATCGCGCTTCGAGCCGCATCGCCTCGAAACCTTCGACCCAGCGCGACCACACCGTGCGCGGCCGCGGCCGCAGGATGCGCACGACCTGCTCGCTGATCGTGCTCGCGCCGCGCACCGCACGGCCAGCGCGCAGATCGGTCCACAGCGCCGCAAAGCGCGCGCGCCAGTCGATGCCGTGGTGTTGCCAGAATCGACGATCCTCGGATTCGACGAACGCCGTGCGCAGCGTCTGCGGAATTTTCGCCAGCGCCATCTGCCCATGCAGGTTCCAGCCACCGTCATAGGATATCTGCAGCGGCCGGCCGTCACGGTCGAGCACATCGACCTGCGCCGTCGATTCGTCGACCGGACGCAGCGTGCCCGGCAGCGCGCGCTGCGAGACCAGCGTGGCGAGCACCAGCAGTGCGAAGGCAACCGCAGTGGCTTTGAGAAGCTTCACGGTCGCGCGCAAGGCGCGCCCCCACAAGTGCGTTTGCAGGAACGCGCCTTGCGCGCGAGCCGTCGCTGCCCCAAGTTCATGACGCCGGCTCGACCTTCAGGCGCGTCGCCACGCCATTGGCAAACACATCCGGATCATACATACGCTCGGCATGGGTTTCGGTCACCGCGAATTCGCCGGTGGCGACCGCCTGCGCGATCCACGCCAGCTTGTAATGCCCGGCATCGATGCCGTCGGCAAAGAACCGGACGGCATCGAAGCGCAGCGCGCGGTAGTAGAACGGATACGGATACGAAGGACTGGCACTCGCCATCTCGCCTGCCGCCAGACCCGATGCAGTCGCCAGATCCGGATTGACCGGCTCGAGGCCAGCCGGTACCGGATCGTTGATGACGATGTAGGTCATCCATGCCGGCACGTCGAGGCTCAGCTCGATCTTCAGCTGCTCACCCTGTTTCACCGTCATCAGCGCGCCGGTGAGCGGCTGCCACTGGTTATCGCGGCGAACGAAATAGCGACGCGTGACCGTCAGGCCCGCTTCGATCGGCGTCGTCGGTGGCGGCGTCGAGTAGCGCAGCGTCGTCGTCACATACGCACGTCCGTCGCCGTCGCCGCTGATGCGCAAGCTTTGCGCCGCACCAGCGGCTTTCGCATCGAGCGCCTTGTCGATCACGGCCGAGCGACCGGCAGCCAGTTGCACGCTGCCAAGCGGCTGCGCATCGAGCGTTGCCTGCGCCGTCATCTTCAGCGGCACCGCCTCGAACTTGTCGGCATAGTCGATCAGCGCGCGCGTGCAGAACACGTTCTCCTGCGTGTTCGCCCAATGCGTACGAGCGCCACGCGCCTGCGTGATCGTGCGCGTCAGCTTCATCGCCAGCTCGGCGTCGCTGTCATTGCCGCCGCGTGCGAGCAAAGCCGATAGCGCGGCGCAGTTCGAACGCAGCGTGGAGCCGAGCAACCAGGCATAACTTGACGTCTGGTCATCGCTGAGCGCGAAGCTCCCCGCCGATTGCTGACCGCGCGCGAGCATTCGCTGCGTCGCTGCCTGCAGCGCCTCGTCGCCACCATCGGTATGGGCGGCGGCCTGCGCGTACAGCGCCTCGCCGAACAGTCCCATGCGCGGTAGCTGCGGCTGGTAGCGTTGCAGATCGGCCGCTTTCAGCTCGCCGCGCTGCGCGAGTGCCGCGAGCGCCGTGGCACGCACCTGCGCGCGCATTTCGGCACTGCCATAACCGCTGACGGTAATGTCCTCGCGCAGCAGCGTTTGCAGATACGCATCGAGCTTGTCCCAGACCGCCACCGGCGGCTGATAGCCCATCGACTGCAGCCAGCCAAATGCGAGCGCGGTGTAGGCCGACAGGTAAGGGCTCTGATAACGATCCTCCGGCACGAAGAACGTCATGCCGCCGCCCGGCGCCTGGAACGCAGCGGCATCGTCGAGCGCCGTCTGCGACAAGCTCTTGGCCTCGTCCCAGTCCGGGGGACTTGCCAGCCGCTCGCGCAGCTTGAGGAAGTGCGCTGCCATCACGCCCTTGGTCAGGCGTTGCTCCCAGCACAGGTACGGATAGTCCGCCATGTAAGTGAAGGCACCGTCGAGGTTGCCGAGCAGACTGCTGGCAAAGCCAAGACGCAGATCGGCACGGGGCGTGTTCACCGGCAGCTGCAAGGGAATCGTCAGCGGCGCAGCGGCGGTCAGCGGCGAAAAATCGGCCGCTGTCATCGTCAATGGCCGTTCGTGGACCGCGACATCAAGCTGCAGCGCGTCTTGATCGGCACCGTCGCCAGCCTGCGCGACGAAATGCACGGCGCCGGCCTCATCGACCGTCAACGGCAACGATACGTTGCGACGCTCGAAAGGCTTGAGCGTCAGCGACTGCACGATCTTGCCGCGCGCTGCGCCACTGGCTTCGATACTGACCTTCAGCGCACGAGTGTCTTTCGCACGATTCATCACCGTGAACGCGGCATCGACATGGTCCCCGCGCGACAGCTGGTTCGGCAACGCCGAGCGCAGTTCGGTCGGCTTGCTGACCTTGATGCCGCCTTGCCCGAGTCCCATCCGATCCGACGGCGTCACTGCCATTGCGAGCACGCGCCAACCGGACAGATTGTCGGGCGTCGTGAACGTGAACTGCGCGTGACCTTTGGCATCCGCCTTCAGCGCCGGGTTCCAGTACGCGACGAATTTCTCGACCGAGCGCAGCGACAGATCAGCGCCACCGTCGCCGCCGGCATTCGCTCCCTTCTTCTCGAATTTCTGCCGGCCGATCAGCCGCGTCAGCAAGCTGTAATTGGCCAGATCGAGCGCATCGAGCTGATTGAAACCCTTGAGCGGGTCGAAGTAAGTGCTGCCGCCCTGGATCAGATCGAACACCGCTTCATCGAGTACCGCGACCGCGAACTCGATCGGCTCGCCGCTGGCGTGGCGCGGCGTGGCGGCAAGCTCGACCCGCACCGCTTCGCGCGGTTTGGCCTCCTGTTTCGACGGCGTCACCCGCACCTGCAATTCGCGATACGGATCTTCGACCGGCAATGTCGCATAACCCATGCGGAACGTCGGCTTGCCGAGATCGACGCCGCCTTTGACCGGCGCGGCGACGCGCGGCGACACCACCGTCACCGACACGTACGCACCCGGCAGATAGTCGGGCTTGATCGGAATCTCGATCACCGGCGTCGCGGTTTCGAGTTTCTCGATGCGATGTTCGAGCACGCCATAGCGCTCGACGGTAATCAACGCGGTCGCGCCGGGATACGGATTCTTGACGAACAGGTGCGCCACATCGCCGACCTTGTACTTGGCCTTGTCGATGCGGATATCGAGCGAGAAGTCCGGGCGGTCTTCCCAGAGCACCGCATCGCGGCCCTGCGCGTAAATCCAGGTCGTCGACTCGTGCAGACGGCCGGCACTGTCTTGTGTCATCGCCGTGGCACGCAACTCGCCAGCGGCGTCCGGCGTGAAATGGCAATGATCGCCATCGACCTGCGAGCGTCCCTTGCAGGTCGCGACACGCTGCCACTGCTGCACGTAGCGCGTGATGTAGGCATTGCCGGCACCCTTGACGCGTGCGCCCTTGGTCAGCTTGCGCTCGATCTTCACGTAGTACGGCACGCCGGCACGCGGCTTGCCATCACGACCAACCACCAGCGTCTCGACATCGGTTGCGGTGCCGGCCTTGGCCCAGCCGCTGTAGTTGATGCCGACGTAACGGTCGCGACCGAAATACGGAATGCGCGATTCGGTGGCGATGCTGCGGCCGCGATCGTCCTGCACTGTGGCTTCGAGCACCAGATCGCCGACCAGCACCGGACCATCATCGACCTGCAATGGCTGCGTCCATTCGCCCTTGGCATCGAGCGTCGCCTCGACATCGAGCAGCGGTGCGCTGTCGCGTCCGCCCTGCTGCCAGGTATCGAAGCTGTAGCGCTTCGCGAGTGGATCCTGCACGTTGAACGAGGCAGCCTGCACGCGCGCGGTGATACGCGCCTTGGCGTTCGCGAACGGCCCGCCGCCATGCAGCGTGGCGTGCAGGTTTGCTTCGAGTCGCGCGTTTGGCGTCGCCTGCCTGGCGCGCAGCTCGGCACTGACGTGGAACGGTGCCGGCACGAAGTCCGAGACCAGCACGCGTATGGGCTCCAGCGTCATGTCCTTGGCATACGACGGCACCAGCTCGAAGCGGTACCAACCGACGGGCGCGCGGTCGGCGAGCTTGAGCTCACCGTCGATCGCGCCGAATGCCGACAGACTGACGTGCTCGCGCTCCTGCACCGCGTTGCCGGTCGGGTCGACGATGCGCAGTGTGTAGTCACTGGCTGGCGCCGGTTTCAGATTGCGATCCGCATCATCGCGCACGTAGAGCTTGTACTGGATCGTGTCGCCGGCGCGATAGACGCCCTGCGCAGTCGTGCCCCAACTGCGCAGATGGCCGTGCCGTTCGCGCCGCCATTCGTAGATCTGCTCGCGCGACGCGCGCCAGGTGTCGATCTGGAATTCGCTGGCCAGCGGCAGCAGCGCGATGTCGTCGCCACGCGTCACGCGCAGCACCAGCGGCTCATGCTGGCTGTCGCGCGTCGACACGTATTGCCGTTTCAGCTGCGGATCAAGTTCGCCGCTGCCCGGCAACTGCACCAGACCGCTGGCATCGCTGCGGCCACTGGCAAGCACCGCGCCATGCCAGCCGTCGATCACCGCGACATCGGCGTCGGCAACCGCGCCGCCATTGGCCATTGCCGTCACCCAGACCAGCAGATTGGCGTTGCCGTATTTGGCATGTACCTGCCACGGCGTCACTTCGGCGAAGAACGGCAGCGGCTTTTTCGATGTCGACGGCGTGCTGCTCAACTCGCCGAGCAGCACGCCGCTGCCGGCATCGAGCAATTCGCGCATGCCGAGTGGCGTCGCAAACGCGAGATTGCGCACCGCCGGCAATTTCACGTCGCGGCGTGCGGTCCCGCCGCCGCTGGCGATGATCCGTTCGGCGCTCAGATGCAGCGCATCGAGGTTGGTGACGATCGCCGGCACGTCGGAATCAACACCGGATTCGATGACCGCCGGCGAATGTTCGAACACCAGCCGCGGTGTGCGTGCGCCGGTACGAAAACCCAGCGTCGCGGGCTTGCCGAGCGCACGCCCGAAGCGATCCTGCAGGTTCGCGGCGATGTCGAGGGTGTAATCGGTCTCCGCCGCCAGCGTGAATGGCAGGCGGACATCGTAGGTATTGTCCTTGCTGTGGCCGCCGCTGAAGGCGCGCGATCCAGCGACATCGTCGCCCTCGGCTTCACTTTCGTCCTCATCGGCAGATGACGGATCATCGCCACCCGTATTCGTTTTGACGCGAGGATCGGGCGAGATTTTCAGCGCGTCACGCAGCGCCTGCGCCGCGACCGGAACATTGAACACCAACGCTACCCCGTCAAGCGGCGCGCAGTGCGCCCCGGGAACCACAACGCGGGTCGCACCGTCGCTGCTGCAGCGCACGCCGATCAGGCGCGGCGATGCGAAGGTGCGGAAGGTCTCGACGCTGCGCGATTCCTTGCCGGTCTGCGCGCCGAGCGCGGATTTCAAACCGGGCTTGATCCGCAGCGCATAGTCGTGATCGTCGGCAAGCCCCGCCTTGGGCCGCAGCAGCCACAGCGCGCGCGCTTCGCCGTCCGGCGTCCAGAACGGCGTGTTGCTGTCGTAGTACGCCGGCGCGACCATGACCGCTGCGCCATCAAAGCTCATCACGCGCGCGACCGATGCCGCCGTCACCGGCTGATTGAAACGTACCTGCACTTCCGGCATGTCCGGCGCCGACCACTCGCCGACGCTGGCGTACTGCACACGCGGCAGCGTGGTCACGAAACGATGCGTCGATGCCGATGTCAGCGTGCTGCCGTCCTGCGCGGTGAAGCCGGTACCGATCTGCACCGAGTATTCGGTGGCCGCGCGCAGCTTGCCGCCAGCGGCGGGATTGCACGCGAGATTCTGCGTGTCGAGCCAGCGCCAGCGGCAATCCGGAGATGGCGTGATCGTCACCGGCACCTCGCTGGCGTCGCGCTCCATGCGCCCGAGCGGCACGACATCACGATCGAACGCGAACACGATCTGGCTCTGCGCCGGCACGTCATTGCCGGCCGGCGTCACGCGCAGCAATTGCAGGTCACTCGCCCACGCCGTCACCGACGCAACCGCGAGACATGCACCCGCGATCGGGCGCAGCGCTTTAAAGCGTGCTGACTTTGATCCGTGCATAGATCGCTCCCTGATCGTTGCCGACAAGACGGACTTCACGATAACCCGCAAGCCCGTGCCAGATGTCTTCGTGTTGATTGACCTCATCCGGCTCGCGCTGCGGCAGCCCGAGCACGGCGAGCGTGGTCGCGGCCAGTGGCAGCTCCTGCCCACGCAGCGGCACGGTGATCCAGTCCGCCTTGCCATTGATGTAGGTGATCTCGACACCGACGCCGTTGTACTGGCAGCGCTGCGAGAACTCGCCGGCTTCGCAGGACTGCGGCTCACCGAGTCGTTTGCCGACCGCTGCCGGGTCCTTGCCGGCAATCGCGACCACATCAGCCAGCGATGCCGCGCGCGCCGCGGTCGTCGGCTGTTCGAAAACCGCGGCGTAGTCGAAACGATCAGCGCCGCGATGCGTGTGCCACCACCAGCCGGCACCAAGCGCAAGCAGCAACACGATCATCAGCGCAAAGCTCTTTTTCATGACGCTCTCCCATAAGCCCCGAGACTGTAACAGCGACCTGCAGACTTGACGCCCGTGGAATAATGGCGAATCGCCATCGGTATCCGCATGCACCTCGCTCTGCTCCTCGCCACGCTTGCCGCACTGCTCAGCGGCCCACTGCTGTATGGCTGGGCGCAAACGCGATCAGCCGTGCTCGCGTTTCTCGATGGCTTCCTGTTCATCAGCATCTTTGGGCTGGTGCTGTTCGAAGCGGTGCCCGGCACGTTCAGCGCCGGTGGCTGGTGGAGCGCGCTGTTCCTGATCGTCGGTCTGCTCGGACCGTCGCTGTTCGAACAAGGCATCAGCCGGGCGCGGCGCGAAGCCCACCTCGCCGCCCTGCTGCTGGCCATGCTGGGGCTGGTCGCGCACAGTCTCGGCGACGGCGTCGCGTTGTCGTCCGGCGGCGACGCCCATCTCGACATTGCGCTGCCACTCGCGGTCGCCGTGCACAGCGTACCGGTCGGCCTGCTCGTCTGGTGGTTGCTGTTTCCGGTATTCGGCATCTGGCCGCCGCTGCTCGCGATCCTGGCGATGTGCGCCGGTACGGTGGTCGGCTACGTGTTTGGCCCCACGCTCGGCGCCGCCCTTGGTGCGACCGGCTGGGCGTGGTTCCAGGCGCTGGTCGCCGGCACCATCCTGCATGTGGTGTTCGGCCGGCCACACATCGATCCCGATGCCGGCCATCGTGCCTCACCACAGCTCGAAGGCGTCGGCAATCTGTGCGCGCTGCTGGGGCTGACGGCGCTCGCCGCGGTCGACGACGAAGCGAATCCCGCTGCGGCGTTGTTCGGCCGTGCGCTGCAGTACGCCTATGTATTCGCACCGTGGATCCTCGCCGCGCTGGCGATCGCAGCACTGACACATGCCGGCCGCGGCTTCGCCGCATGGTTGCGGCAGGCGGCCATGACGCTGGTCGACGCGACAGCGGCGATCGTGCTGCTGAGTCTCCTGCTTGCGGCCGTCGCGGTGCCGTTGCTGAAGCCGGACGCCGTACCGCCAGATCACGGCACAATCGGGGTCGTGGCGTTGTGCGCGCTGGCCGCGCTGTACGCAGCCTCACTGCTGCGATGCGGCGGTCGCGCGTGGATCAGCAGGCTGCTGCCACGTCCGCGGCACCATCACGCGCATTGAGCGGTCGAAGGGGAAACCAATGCGATTTCCTGATGCGCCCCTATCGAAACCTCAGCGGCAATTCCGGTGTCGTGGCCTATGAAGTCGGCGCAGACTTCATCAAGCTGCGATTCACGCGCGGCGATACCTATCGCTATGACTATCGGCGACCCGGGCACCGCGATGTCGAAAGGATGAAACGACTCGCCGCCGCTGGCACCGGGCTGAGCACTTACGTCGCGCAGACGGTTCGCGAACGCTACGCCGAGAAACTGTCGTAGCCGGACCCGGTCCGGAGCATCTGGCTTGATCCGCGCGCCCTCAGCTCGCCATTCGCGCGATCTTGATCGCAAGCTCCAAGGCTTGCTCGTAGTTGAGGCGCGGATCGACCTGCGACTTGTACGCCCGCTCCAGATCCTGATGCGATAGATTGCGCGCGCCGCCGGTGCATTCAGTGACATCTTCGCCGGTCAGTTCGAGGTGCATGCCGCCGAGCGTCGAGCCGCAACTCTTGTGTAGCGCGAATGCCTGTTCGACCTCGGACATGATTTTGTCGAACGGCCGCGTCTTCAGGCCGTTCGGCGTCGAGATCGTGTTGCCATGCATCGGATCGCACATCCACAGCACCTGATGACCCGCCTTGCGCACCGATTCGATCAGACGCGGCAGGTGATCACCGATCTTGTCGGCGCCCATGCGATGAATCAGCGTCAGGCGTCCCGGCTCATTATCCGGATTGAGCGTGCGACACAGATCAAGCACCCAATCGGTCGTCATCGACGGGCTGACTTTGACGCCCATCGGATTGCGAATGCCGCGACAGTATTCGACGTGCGCGCCGCCGATCTCCGCCGTGCGCATGCCGATCCATGGAAAGTGCGTCGCCAGGTTGTACCAGCCCGGCGCGCGCGGCACCTGCCGGGTCTGTGCCTGTTCGGCCCACAACAGCAGTGCTTCGTGCGAGGTATAGAAATCGACACGCGAGAAATCGCTGATCGAAGCCCCCGCCAGTGTCTCCATGAAGCGCACCGAATCGCCGAGCGTATCGACCATCTGCTGATATTCGGCGGCGAGCGGCGAATGCTGGACCCAGCCGAGATCCCAGTATTCCGGATGATGCAGGTCGGCGAAGCCGCCATCGATCAGGCCGCGCACGAAGTTGATCGTCATCGCCGAGCGCATATGGCCTTCGAGCAGACGCAGCGGATCGGGAATACGCGCCGCGGCGGTGAAGTCCGGCGCATTGACCAGATCGCCGCGATAGCTCGGCAGCGTGACGCCGTCCCTGGTTTCCAGATCAGCCGAGCGCGGCTTGGCGTACTGACCCGCAAAACGACCGATGCGCACGACGCGCTTGCGCATGCCGTGCACGAGTACCAGGGAC
>DATCXY010000464.1:0-12621 GCA_036570585.1 Solimonas sp.
ACTTCGCGCGCGAGCAGGCGCTTCGGCAGATCGGGTTCGCCGCACAGCGGCCGGCCGAGTCCGACGACATCGACGGCGCCGCTGTCCAGCGCTTCCTCGATGCCGGCGCGCGTGCGAAAGCCGCCGGTCACCATCAGCGGCATCGTCGCGATCTTGCGCACGCCGGCCGCGTAATCGAGGAAATACGCCTCACGGTGCCTGGTGCTTTCTCGCTGCGGCACGGCGTCCGCCTGTTTGCCGGAAAAACCAAGCAGGCGCGGCTGCTCGTAGGTGCCGCCGGACAATTCGAGCAGATCGAGTGATTCATCGTTGAGCCACCGCACGAGCTGCAGGCACTCGGCGTGCGTGAAGCCGCCTTTGCGGAAGTCGTCGGAATTGAGCTTCAGCGCGACCGGAAAATCGCGGCCGACCGCGCGACGTGTCGCGCGGATGGTTTCGATCAGCATGCGCGCGCGGTTCTGCAGCGTGCCGCCCCAGGCGTCGCTGCGCTGATTGGTGACAGGCGACAAGAACGAGCTGAGCAGATAGCCGTGCGCGGCATGGATCTGCACGCCGGTGAAGCCGGTTGCGCGCGCGGTGGCCGCGACGCGCGCGAAGCGTTCGATGAAATCGACAATCTCGTCTTCGCGCAGCGCACGCGGCTTCGCATAATTGCCGAGCAGATCGAGTTGCACGGCCGATGGCGCCAGCGGTTCGCGCGTCACGTACCACGGTGATTGCCGGCCGGCGTGGGAGATCTGCATCCACAGATGATTGCCGCCGACCGTGCCGGCCGTGCTCCAGTCGCGCAGCCGCTGCATCGTCTCGGCGTCGGGCTGTGCGGGATCAAGCGCGACGTTGCCCGGGCGCTCCAGCACGCGATGGTCGATTTGCACATTGCCGGTCAGCAGCAGGCCGGCGCCGCCTTCCGACCAGCGCCGGTACAACGCGTTGAGTCGCGCGGTCGGCCGCAGCTGTGCATCGGCCAGCCCTTCGGTCATCGCCGCCTTGCACAGGCGATTGTTCAGTCGCGCGCCACACGGCAGGTCCAGCGTTCGTGCGAGCGAATCGGCAGTCGTGTTCATCGTGCTGTTCTTCAATCGACGCTCAGGCGTGGCCGGATCAGCAGCAGCAGGCCGAGCATCAGCAGCCCCACAGCGGGATCGAGGATCGCGCCCGGCCAGTAGCGGAACGCGAAGCACAGCGCGAAGTCGAGCGGCAGCCAGACGAGAATCGCGGCGACGCCGGCATCCGCCGCCCAGCGCTGGCCGCGACGCACGCCATGGCGGACGATGAACCAGAGCATCAGGCCCCAGCTCGCGATGGTCGGGCCGATCAGCGCGCACCAGAATCGGTTGGCGCCGATGCCCGGAAACCAGCGATCGACAAGCGTGGTGCCGACCACCAGCAGCGGCCACGCCAAGCCGCAGACGACGTGCAGCAGTGCCAGCGCTTCCAGCCAGCCGCACCACGACGCCGTGCGGGCATCGGGTGGTGGCGGCACCCCCCGCGGTGGTGGCGGCCATGTCGGCGGCTTGCGTTCGAAACTCATGGCATCGGCTTCAGGTTTGACAACGCGGACAGTAGCAGGACGCGCGGGCGCCGAGCACCAGCGCGCGGATTTCGCCGCCGCAGACGCGGCAGGCCTCGCCGCCGCGGCCGTAGACAAACAGTTCCTGCTGGAAGTACCCGGATGCGCCATCGGCACCGAAGAAATCGCGCAAGGTGGTGCCGCCGCGCTCGACCGCTTCGGCCAGCACTTCACGAATCCTGTCGGCGAGCCGCGCGCAGTCGGCGCGCGTCAGCTTGCCCGTGCGCCGCGTCGGCCGGATGCCGGCGCGGAACAGGCTTTCCGCCGCATAGATATTGCCGGCACCGACGACGATGTGGCCGTCCATGATGAAGTTCTTGACGGCCACCACGCGGCCGCGCGACTTGCGGAACAGATAGTCACCGTTGAACGCCGGATCGAACGGCTCCGGGCCCATAGTCGCCAGCAGCGGATGCGCATCCTCGTCCGCGGGCCACCACAGCACAGCGCCGAAGCGACGCGGATCGTGGAAGCGGACGAGTTTGCCGCTGTCGAGCACAAAATCGACGTGGTCGTGCTTGACCAAAGGATGCGCGGCGTCGAGCACGAACATGCGGCCGCTCATGCCGAGATGCCAGATCATGCGGTCGTCAGAATCGAGCGTGACGATCAGATACTTGCCGCGCCGCGCAATCGACTCAATGCGCCGCCCCTCGGCCTTGCGCGCCAGATCGTCCGGCACCGGCCAGCGCAGCCGCGCGTCACGCACCGCGACCTGACGGATACGCCGACCCCGCAGATGCGGTTCGAGGCCGCGTCGGACGGTTTCGACTTCGGGGAGTTCGGGCATGGCGGCGGATTATCGCTGATCGCCGCCTGGCTTCTGCAGGAGCGACGCGAGCCGCAACCCGCCGAATCAGGCGTCGATCTGCGTCGCGTTGTTGATGATGCGGCCGACCAGGCCGTATTCCTTGGCCTGTTGCGCGCTCATCCAGAAATCGCGTTCGGTATCGCGGCTCACGCGTTCGATCGGCTGGCCGGTCTCGCGCGCGAAGATTTCGTTGAGGCGCTGACGCATCAACACGATTTCCTTGGCCATGATCGCAATATCGGACGCGGTGCCGCCGGCACCGCCGGACGGCTGATGCAGCATGTAGCGCGTGTTCGGCAGGCTCAGGCGATTTTCCGGCTTGGCGGCCGAATAGATCAGCGCACCGGCGCTGGCGACCCAGCCGGTGCCGATGACCTTCACTTCCGGCTTCACGAACTTGATCATGTCGTGGATCGTGTCGCCGGATTCGACGTGGCCGCCCTGGCTATTGATATAGATCGTGATCGGCGCGTCGGAATCGGCGGACAGCGCCAGCAGGCGCGCGCTGAAGGTCTCGGCGAGCTTCTGATTGATCGCGCCGTAGATCAGGATCGTGCGCGCCTTGAACAGACGTTCTTCGAGCGCCGGCACCTTGCGTGCTGCGGCCTTGGCCTCGTCGTCTTCCTTCTCGGCGTTCCTGAAATCGTGATCGAGCATCGATGTGTCCGGTTGTGAATGGGCGGCCCGCGACGACGCAGGACACCGGGATGGCGGATTCTAGGAGACGTACGGCAAGGCTGCACGCCGGGTCTCGGCCAGAACCTCCAGGTATGGGCGCAATGCGCGCGCGCAAGGTCGCGCGAACGCGAAATGCCGGTGGACCCCTTGCAAGGGTGCCAGCATCGTCTGCCCGTGAACGTCTATGGCGCAGTGGTCGACGGCGTTACGCCAGCAGGATCGGTCTCGCGGATCCAGGTCTGCGTGCGACCGAGCAGCGAAAAGCCGACGAAGCCACGCACGTTCAGCTTCTGGCCGTCGTCGGCCAATGACAGCTTCGCGCCGTAGACCTTGCCCTTCTCGGGGTCGAGGATCTGGCCGCCATCCCACTGTCCGTCGTCCTTCTTCAGGCCCCAGAGGATTTCCATGCCCATGATCGGCTGATCCTTGCGTTTGCCCTCGCATTTCTCGCAAGTCGGATTCGGCTTGGACGGGTTGAACAGCTTGACGACCTTGCCGTGCAGCGTGCCGTCGTCCTCACGGATCGTTACCAGCGACTTCGCCTTGCCGGTCGCATCGTCGATGGTTTTCCATGTGCCGACGGGTGTGTCGTTGGCAGCCCAGGCAGCGCCGGCGGCGATGGCAACCAGCACAGTGGCCGCGTACAGCAGCGGTCGGATCGCGGTATTCATGGGCTCGCTCCAGAACGGATTGATCATTATTGACGGCACAGCGTCGCGGGCGTGCGCTGAATCGGTTCTTAATCATCATCGCGCGCGTTTTGCCGGGCTTACGGCTTGCATTGCGCGGGCCGATTTCCTACTCGTGCCGCGCGCGGGAATTCCTAGAATCGGCAGATGATCGCGCTCTCGTCATCGAACTTGCCATATCCACCACCCGATTTCGTCGAGCAGTTGCCCGACGAACCGTCACAGCTGCGCAGCGACGAGTACGAGTCGCTGCTGCGGCGCGACCCGCAGCGCTACGCTGACCTGGTACAGGCGATCAGCGCGTTCGGCATTTGCCTGATCGACTGCGACGGCCGCATCGCCAGCTGGAATCGTGGCGCGAGCCGTCTGTCCGGCTGGCGCGAGCGCGAAATGATCGGACGGCCGTATGCGCAGCTGTTCGCCGACGGCGATGCGCGCGGCAGCACGCCGCAGCAGTCTCTCGATTTTGCGCGCACGCACGGGCATTGCCGCAGCGAACATCGTCGGCGCCGGCCCGACGGCAGCCACTTCATCGCCGAATGCACACTCGACACCGTGCGCAGCGAAAGTGGCGAGATTCTCGGTCTGGTCGAAGTCTTTCAGGACATCACCGATCAAAAGGCGCGGCAGAGCGAGCTCTATGAACGCGCGACGCGCGACACGCTGACCAAATTGCTCAACCGCAGCCACTTCCTTGATGTTGGTGCACAGGAATTCGAGCGCGCCCGACGCTTCGCCGAGCCGCTGTCGGTGGCCTTGTTCGATGTCGATCACTTCCGGAAATTCAACGAGCTTGAAGGCGCGGACATCGGCAATCGTGCGCTGGTCGTGGTCGCGCAAGCGCTGGGCGAAGGCCTGCGCCGCATCGATGTGGTCGGTCGCCTCGATGGCGATGGTTTTGCCGTGCTGCTACCACGCTGCGACAAGGGCCCGGCGCTGGAAATCGCGCAGCGCCTGCGCCTGCAGATTGCCGAAAGCCGCATCGCCACCGACGATCCCCGCAACACCAGCGTCCACGTCAGCGGCGGCGTCGCTGCACTGCGACCACTGACGCGCGATTTCAATGAACTGATGCGACATGCCGACGCGGCGATGTTCAAAGCCAAGCGCGAGGGGCGGAACGCGATTCGCGCGTGGTTCGAGTAAGGCGCGCTCCTGCAAGACGCCCTGGATCGCACCAGCGCTTTTCGGCTTCGTTCGTCCCGCGTGTTTCGCGCAGCGAAATGGTTCGGGCCGCCCAAGGCCAACGGCGCTCGTGCCCTACGTCGGCAGCTTGTAATAGTCCGGCCGACCGGCCGTCCACAGCTCGCCCCAGAGCTTGCCGCCGCCGTCGACGGTCAGCACCTCGCCGGTGATGAAGCTGCCGCTGCCGGCCGACAGGTAGATGCACGACTCGGCGATTTCCATCGCGGTGCCTGGACGCTTCATCGGATTGGCGAGCGGGAATTCCTTGACGGCTTCCGGCGGATAGACCTCGAGGCCTTCGGTCGCGGTCAGGCCGGGTGCGACGCAATTGACGCGAATGCCGAGCGGCGCCCACTCCACGGCGACGGTGCGCGAAGCGCCGATGATGCCGGCGCGCGCAGCGACGGTATGCGCAACACCCGGCATGCCGCGTTCGGTGACGACGACGACGTTGACGATCGAGCCCGGGCCTCCGTGTTCGCGCCAGTACTGCGCGGCGCGCTGCATCATGTACCAGCTGCCGTTGAGGTTGTTGTTGATGACCGCGGCCCAGCCTTTGGGCGCGTAGTCGATTGCCGACTGCGGAAACTGGCCGCCGGCATTGTTGACGGTGAAATCGAGCCGGCCGCATTCGGCGTGGATGCGCTGGAACAGCGCATCGACCTGTTCCGGCTCGCGGACATTGGTCGGCATCGCCAGCATCGTCGCGCCTTTGCCGCGCGCGAAATCGACGACGGCGTCGAGTTTCTCCGCCGTGCGGCCACAGATCACGACGGTCGCGCCGAGCCGCGCGAACAGCAGCGCGGTCGCGCGGCCGATGCCGCTGCCGCCACCCGATACCAGCGCGACCTTGCCGGCAAACAGGTCGGAGCGATAGACCGTGTCGGCCGACCAGACGGATTCGGGCGTGTTGGCGTCCAGCTGCGCCTGATAAGCGTGGCTCATGGCGGTGCTCAGCTTTTCAGCAACTCGCCGGCGATGATCATCTTGCGCACTTCGGTTGTGCCGGCGCCGATCTCCAGCAGCTTGATCGAGCGGTACAGGCGGTTGATTTCCGACTCCCAGATGTAGCCGCTGCCGCCGTGGATTTGCACGGCGTGGTTCAACACCTTGTTCAGCGTCTCGGCGGTGTACATGACGCCGGCGGCGGTCAGCTTGTGGATGTCGCCGCGTCCGCTTTCGCCCTCGCTCACCGTGTTCGCGGCACGCAGCACCTGGTAGGTGTACAGGCGCATCGATTCGACCCAGACGTACATCTCGGCGAGCATCGACTGCACCATCTGGAAGTCGGCAATGGGTTTGCCGAACTGCTTGCGCTGCCTGGCGTAATCGAGCGACAGCGCCAGCGCGCGCTCGGCGATGCCGAGATTGATCGGCGAGATCATCGAGCGCTCGAGATCGAGGCCGGACATCACCACGCGCACGCCCTTGTTCTCCTCGCCGAGCAGATTGGCGGCCGGCACCTTGCACTCGTCGAACACCAGCTCGGCGGTCTGCGAACCGCGGAAGCCCATCTTGATCAGCTTCTGCGCGACCTTGAAACCGGGGAAGTCCTTCTCGACGATGAACGCCGAGACGCCCTGGTTGCCCTTGTCCTTGTCGGTCTTCGCGTAGACCAGCAGCACGTCGGCGACCGGGCCGTTGGTGATGAAGATCTTGCGGCCATTGAGATAGTAGAAATCGCCCTCACGACGCGCCGTCGTGCGCATCGAGCCGATCGCATCGGAGCCGGCGCCCGGTTCGGTGAGGCCGAGCGCGCCGATCAGCTTGCCGCTGTTCAGGCCGGGCAGGTATTTCTGCTTCTGTGCTTCGCTGGCATTGGCGAGGATGTTGTTCATGCACAGGTTCTCGTGCGCGACCCAGGCCAGTGCCAGCGCATGGTTCCAGCGCGAGAACGCCTGCAGGATCAGGCCCGACGTGAACACGTCGAGGCCGGCACCGCCGTAGGCTTCCGGCGCGGTGACGCCGAAATAGCCGGTCGCGCCGATCTTCGGGAAGATCTCGGTCGGCCACCATTCCTCGTCATCCATGCGCTGTGCGAGCGGATACAGCTCGGCCTGCGCGAAGCGGTCGGCGTTGCCGAGGATTTCGAATTCGTCGTTGGAAAGGCCGGAAAACGCCTGCATCACGCTCGGACGATCGGGATTGCCGCTGGGGTGTGCCATGTGGAGTTCGCTGTGGTGAGTCTGACTTACCGACGATAGGCAGACGCGCTTCCGGCCGCATCGTCCGAGCTGACGAGGGCCCGGCTTACGGCGCGTTGCGCATCGCGCGCAGCAGATCATCGAGCAGCGATGGCAAGGCTGCGCGCACGGCGGGGATTTGCATCTGCCAGTCTTGTGCTGCGGCGAGCATCGGTGCCGGATCGCGCAAGCGTCGTGCGGTGCGAGCGATCGCGCGGTCGATGCCGGCGACCGTGTCGTACGAGCCCAGCAATTCGGCGAAGCCGGCGGCGCTGGAACTGCGGCCGCCGGCCTGCACGAACCATGGTGATGCCGCTTCGATCGCGATGCCAGCACGCTGGTGGAATGCCGTGAGCGCATCGGCGCTGTAACGCGGCCATGTTTCGCTGAGTACGTAATCGCCGACCAGATCGAGCACGATGCCGGCATAGCGGCGCCGGCCTTCGCCAAACGACGCTCGCGCATCGTGCAGTGCCGGATGGCGATCGGTCAGCGCGTCGACGCGGCGGTGCAGGCGGATCCCGTGCGCGATTTCATCCGGATACGTCGACAGGTCCGCGCCGCGCACGACATCGCCGAGAATGCTGCCGGCCAGCGACGTGCTGCTGCGGTCAGCCAGCCAAAGATGCGCGAGGAAGTTCACGCTGTACCGATCGCGTCGATCAATCCCCACGCCAGGGCCTGCGCCGCACCGATGCGCTGACCGCTCAGCCCTAACCACGCCATCCGTTGCCGGCCGATGCGGCGCGCGATGCTGACACAGCCACCGGCGCCCGGGATCAGGCCGTATTTCAGCTCCGGCAGCTGGAACCACGCCGCCGGACTTGCCGTGATGCGCGCGGCGAATGCCGGAAATTCGATGCCCGAACCGACGCAGGCGCCATGCACGAATACCTCGCAGCGCGACGCGCAGATGGCGAGCAGGCGACCGGGTAGCGCGAGGCTGCGCACCAGATGCGCGGTCACCGGATCAGGCGCGGTGCCGAATTCGCGCAGATCGCCGCCGGTCGAAAAGCATTTGCCGCGCGCGCGAATCTCGATGCGCGCGATCGCGTCATCGACGAGGGCCAGTTGCAAGGCTTCGCACAGTGCATCACGCATCTCGACGGTCATGCCATTGCGGTTGGCCGGGCGGTTCAGCGTCAGTTGCAGGTGATCGCGCGTCCGTTCGATCAGTACGGCCGGGCCGCTTTCCGTGGGCGCCGCGGATGCCTGCCGATTCGCCGCGCGCCATGCGGAAAATTCCGGTCCATTCTGCAGTGTCGCGTAGGCCAGCGATTCGGCGATCAAGGCATCGGCCAGCGGCAATGCTTCATTCATGCGCAGCAATTGCACGAACACCATCGCCGCAAGCGGGCTTTGACGAATGGTCGCAAGCAGCGGCACGGCCGCATCCGCGGTCGCGAGCACGGCATCGCAGGCGTCGGCGAGCACGGCATCTGTCGGGCCAACGCCGATCACCGGTGCCGGCAAAGTTCGCAACCAGTCCTGAAACAAGGCATCCGACGACGCCGATGCGTTCAAATCGAGCAGCAGTGCCGGCTCGGTCAGCGGCGAATAACGCTGTCGCTCGCACTGCTGCGCCAGTGGCCGCAATGCGTCGGGTGTTTGCAGTGGCAGATCGGACATGGCGTCACGCAATTGTGCGGTTTCCGACGTTCATTACATGGGGTTTCGTCTGCCCCGAGTGCCGCGTTGCTTCGCGCCGACTCGACACGAACGGCTTTGACCGGGCGATGAACTCGGGAGCCTGCACACTAGAACGTGCTGTCGCGCGCAGCAAGCCAATGCGATCGGATACGTCGCGCAGCGCACGACAAAAAGTTCGCGGAGACGCCCCCCGACGTCTCCGCGAATCAACGCGCGATCGCGCTTCCGGTATTGCCGTCCCGGTCGAACACGCGGACTGTCGCGCGGTCCCCCTCTGCCAGCGTCACCGCGACGCGACAGTTGCTGCCCTGCGCGTCGCACGACGCTGGCAGGCTCCCCTCTTCCCCCGAAGTCCTGATGACGTAAAGCTCGGCATGATCGAACTGTCCCCTGCTCGCCCATGGCCGGAACGTGCAGGTGTCGCAAATTCGCGGACTGCCGTTGTCGGTGATGAAGCCAAACGCGCTGCCGGCATAGCTGCGCGGATAGTTCAGATCGCTGTCGAAGCGCACGCCGCTGCTGTCGGTGACGAGATTCTTCACGGCCAGGCCATGCCACGGCGCCACGACGAATGCATTCGAGCAAAACGCGTACGGCACGAACGCAAACGACTGGCGCGAGCGACCTTCGACGCAGAAGCGATAACGGCCGGGCGGCGTGCTGCCGAGCCGCGCCGGGAATGCGCCGTAGGCTTCGAAGTTGGCAGTCCAGATCCATTCCTGCAGACCGACATAGCTGCGCAGCACGCCGGTCACGCCGTCCGGGAATTCGACACGCACCGGTACCTGGCCGGTCTGGTCGGCGTAGGGCTGCCACTGGTTCGCGGCGACTTCGTGTTCGACGCGCACGCGCGGATTGTCGGCGGCGGTCGAGCCGCCACGCCATGAGAACTCAGCGGCGGCGAAGCGCGTGATATCGCTCGGCTGCGCGACCGGTCCCGGCGTGCCGGCGTCGTTGGGCATGCCCGCGTTCCAGGCGTCGTATGCCGAGCCGCTGGCGGCGCCGACCACCATCGACTCGGTCTGCTGGCGCAGCTCGTCGACGTCGGCGAGGACGTCGAGCGGTTCCGGCGCAAGCTCGGCACCACCCTTCATGGCGGCGGCCATGCGCACGAGGCGCGTGACCATGTAGTCGGCCGTGTGCGGGCCGTACGAGGTCAGCGCCTTGCGGTAGCTGTCGCGGCTCATGTACTCGCGGTACGAGACCGTGTAACCGTTGTAGTCGCCGGCGTGACCGACGCCGACCGCGAGCTTGTAGCCCGGGACGCCAAGATCCTGGATTTCTTCGTGCGTGAAATTGCCCTTGATGTCGGCAAGCGACGGCGGCTCGCTTTCCGCGGTCAGCGCATAGGCCGGCGCGTCCCAGCCGCGTGCATCGTTGTGCACTTGCGCACGCATGTGAGCGATCGCCTCCGGCGTGAAGTTGTCGCCGGGAATGTCGCTGGCGTTGTTCTCGGCGTCGGCCGGATCGAAGTAGCGCTTCTGGACCGCGCAGGCTTGCGTGTACGCCGGATCGTCCTTGAAGTCCGGCAGCAGGCAGGCCCAGTCGAAGCCGTCGTAGATATCGCCACGCGTATCGTTGAGCCGTGATTCGAGGTTCAGGATCAGGTCCGACTGCGGCTCGCACGCACACGACGCAAGCACGATGTCGCCGATGCGGAACACCTGCAGATGCAAACGCAGGTTCTCCTCGACGGCGCCGACACCGGGTCCGCTGTAGTGATCCGGCACCGGCACGCCTTCGGCTTTCAGCGTCGCGTACAGGCGTGCGGTGACGCCGGTCAGCGCGTTGTCGCCGGGAATGCCATTGCGCGAGCAGTCCGGCAGGCCGAGTACCGGTACGCCGATGTCGCCGTCGAGCGTCAGCTCGGTGCTGCAGTTGGAGATCGTCGGGATCGGATGCGAGACCGGCCCCGGCACCCAGGCGTTGCGGAAGTCCACATCGAAATCGCCGCTCAGCGGAATGACCGCATTGCCATCGCCGATTTGTTTCCATGCCGAGACGATGTCATCGGCGAGAAAGCGCACGTTGCGTTCGGTCTGCACGTAGCCGTGATGATTCCAGTCGCGGATCACGCCTTGGCCGGCCGGACATTGATCGTCGAGCGGCGCGGCGGCATCTTCCGGCCAGTGGCCGCAGATTTGCGCGTGGTCGTCGAGCATCTCGGCATGATCGGCGCTGTTCTCGGCGCTGCCGACGTCGCCCTGGCTGAAGACGAGCGGCGCGCCGATATCGTCGCGGATGAAGCGCTCGAGCGGCGCGAGATAGTCGGCGCTGTGCAGGTTGTACGGATCGAGACTTTCCGGATGCTCGCCCCAGTTCACCCATGCGGCGAGCGGTTTGGGACGCGCCGGATCGCTGAGATCATCGAAGCGCATCACGACCAGGCCGTGATCGTTGTATTCGAGCGGGTAGCCGGCCGGCGTGCCATCGATCGCGGTCGCGAGGCGCACGACGTTGCCCTTGTAGACGCGATGGTGGATTTGCGTCGCGCCCATCCGCGCGGGTTTGAGGTTCGCCGCCGCCGTCTCGATCGCCTCGGCCATCTTGCGCGCCTGGTTCTCGAAGAAGCGCGCATCGAACACGTCCTCGAACACGAATAATCCGACCGCCAGCGTCGACGAATACGCCGAACTGTGATCGTGCGTGACGTGATACAGAATCTGTTCGTAGCCGATGCCGGAATCGCCTTGTGCGAGCAACTGGCCGACGCGACGCAACAACATGTCCTGCGCGAGATAGTTGTCGGTTTTCAGCAGTGCGATGCGCTTGCCGTTGCGATCCTCGATGACGATCGCGCGCGCGGTCAGCCGCGATTGCACGCCGTTGCTCGCGTGCTTGAGCTTGTGCGTCAGGAACGGATCGAAGTCGCCGTTGATCAATCCACCGAGGGTGTCGGTGGCGTACTCGCAGTACTGTCCAGCGCAGTAGCCGACATCCGGCGTCATGTCGACAACGCCGACGCCGGCGCGAATGTGGCTGACGGCGGCGGCCGGTGGTTCGTTGCGGTTGCCGCCGTTGGTACTGCCATCGCCCGCGACCGGCGCCGTGCCGACCGGGCTCGACGTGCCGCACGCCGTCAGCACCAGCCCACACAACAGCAGCGCGATTGGTTTCAGGTTCACGGTGTCGTATCACCGAAAGCGGCACACAGATCCGGCGGCAGCAGCCCGAGCTTGAGGCAGGCGCCTGCCAGCGGTGTCTGTGGCTGCAGCAGGCCGCAGAACGCTTCGGGGGCGCCGGCATCCGTGCATTGCTGTGCCAGGCTGCGCTGGATGTAGGTGATGTTCTGCGCGATGTCGGTCAGCACGCAGGCTTCGCTGGCCGGCGAGCTGCAGGCGCGCAGGTATTCCGGGATGTAGGCGCTGGCCGGACCGTCGAACAGCGGAATGTACGCTTCGGCCCGCAGCAGCGGCGCAGTCAGCGGCCCGAGCGAGACGAACTCCTCGTAGTTCGTGAACGGAACCAGGAAACCGGTATCGCCGGACGCGTCGAGATAATTGAATTCTTCTTCGGGAATGATGTAGCCGAACGAATTCTGCGTGAGGCCGAGCAGCATCACGTCCGCATCGGGGTTCGCGTTCGCGGCGAGGCCGCGGATGAACTCGCCGAAGGTATTGGTGCCTTCACCGGGAATCGTCGCGATCTCCAGGCCGCCGGCGCCGCCAAGCGAAATTCGCGTCACCAGTGACTGCGCGACGCTCGGCACCTGGCCGATCTCGGTCTGCACGTTCTTCAGCACGTCGCCAAGACCGGGGATCGCTTCGAGCGCTTCCGGCGTGAAGTCGTAGTAGCGATTGAACGCACCGATCGGCGCCGCCGCGAGAAACAGCGGATTGGTGACCGGCAACGTGA
>DATCXY010000465.1:0-10376 GCA_036570585.1 Solimonas sp.
GGCATGTTCAAGGTCATGCGGGCGATCAGGTCGCGGGTTTCGTCATACATCTGCCCCAGCAATTCACAGAGCAGCGTGTCGAAGTCGCCATAAGCCTGTGCGATCGACGCCAATGGCAAGGCGGCCGCAGCGGCGACGTCAGCGGCGCCGATGTCGCCGCGCGCCGCGTCGACCAGCCGGCGAGCAGCCTGCGACAACTGGATTCGGCTCTGCTCAATGTTCTGCATGCCGACAGTATGTTGTGATCGACAGCCGTGATATTTGCGCTGGATCACGCAAGTGCTTCAATTTACTCCCCCAATTCGGGTGGGACGGCGAGCTTTGTCCCCGATCGCCTGGACCCCTTGCCCTTGCCGGGACGTGCTGGCACAATTGCGCCCCTTTTCGCGGCCACTCTGGCCGTGTCGCATCTTTCCTAAGGTTTCGTGTCATGTCGAAAGTCTGTCAGGTCACCGGTAAGCGGCCGATTGTTGGCAATACCGTCTCACACGCCAATAACCGTCGCCGTCGCCGCTTTGAGCCGAATCTGCACCAGCATCGCTTCTGGCTCGAAAACGAAAAGCGCTTTGTTTCGCTGCGCGTTTCCGCAGCGGGCATGCGCCTCATCGACAAGAAGGGCGTCGATATCGTGATCGCCGAGCTGCGTGCACGCGGCGAAAAGGTCTAAGGAGCTGAACAATGGCCAGAAAAAGAGACGTCGAGAAGATCAAGCTGGTGTCGACCGCTGACACCGGTTACTTCTATACGACCACAAAGAATCGCAAGAACACGCCGGATAAGTTCGAGTTCAACAAGTACGATCCGGTGGCGCGCAAGCATGTGGTCTTCAAGGAAGCGAAGATCAAGTAAGCATCGGAAAGATGAAATGAAAACGCCGGGGATAACCCGGCGTTTTCATTTCAATACGCTTTAGCGACGATAGTGATGGCCGCGATCATGGCGACGGTCGTGTCTGTAATCGCGCGGGCCGTGCCCGTAATACCGATCACGATAGACCACACGGCGGTCGTAGCCGCGATACACCACGACTGGCGCGGGCTGGTAGCTGCCGTAGTAATAAACCGGCGGCGGCGGCGCGTAGTACACGGGTGCGGGGGCGACATAGATCGGCGCCGGGAATCCCAAGCCGACGCTGAGCGAAACGTTGGAATGCGCCAGCGCCGGCAGCGGCGCAAGCGACGTCAGGGCGAGACCTGCAATGACAAGAAATCTGTTCATGAGTGAAACCTCCTGGGACGATTGACAGATTAAAGGCGCTCGCTGAATTGGATCTGAATTTCGTGCTCGCGTTCGATCCGAGCCGGATGCGGGTGTTCGTGACAAGCATCGTCTCGAAGTGGTATGAGTCAAGACCGGCCGGCGCAGAACGTGCCGGTACTGCAAATCCCCCGACCGTCTCGCGCCTGCGCGACCACCCAGGAGTTGCCATGAGGAGCGTCTTTGCTTTCGCCCTGTTGTCTGCATGCTCGTTACCCGCCGTCGCACAAACGGCAGGATCGATGTTGCTGCAGGCCGGCGTCATCAATGCCGTGACGCTCGATGACAGTACGCCCTTGCATACCACGGTGAAGCCGGGTCTGGGCGCGCTGATCGGCATTCCGCAAAGTTTTGATTCACCGGGCACCTCGGCGACCGCAGGCGATGCCACGACCTTGCAGGTCGCACTGTCGTATTTCGTCACCGATCATCTGGCGATCAAGACCGAAGGCGGCATTCCGCCGAAGTTCTATCTGCGTGGCAAGGGCGTCGTACAGCCGAATCCGAATATCGCGGCGCTGAGCGTCGATCTCGGCGCGCGCGACAGCAATCCGCTCGCCAGCTCGCGGCAATGGAGTCCGGCGTTGCTCGCGCAGTACTACTTTGGCCAGCCCGACGCGCACTGGCGGCCGGTGCTCGGCATGGGCGTGACGTACACGTTTTTCACTGACGTGAAACTCGATCGCGATTTCGAGAATGATCTGAACAAGACCTTCGGGCGCAGTCTGGCGCTCGCCAATCTGAATTTGCCGGTCGACGGCACGAAGGTCAAAGCCAAGTCATCGCCGGACTGGGCGCCGATTGCCAACGTCGGGCTGTCATACGCGTTCGATTCGCACTGGAGCGCGGCGTTGTCGTTGTCGTACGTCTGGCTGAGCACGACATCAACGATCACGATCGATGCCGCAGACGGCACGCGACTTTCGACCAGCAAGACCGATATCGACATCAATCCGCTGGCGACCGCCCTGCTGATTGCCTACAAATTCTGAACTGCCCCGTACTGGACACGAACATGGACGAAGCGCGCCTGATCGACCTTGAGACCCGACTCGCCTATCAGGAGTCGACGCTGCAGGATCTCAACGACATCATTGCCCGCCAGCAGATGCGTATCGGCGAACTGGAAGGCCTGTGTCGCCAGCTGATGGAGCGTGTCGCGCGCATGGGCCAGGATATCTTCAAAGGGAGTGCGGCCGACGAGGTTCCGCCGCACTACTGAGACCTTGTCATCTGCGGAGCTTGTTTGAAGGTCTGCGCGAACCAGTTGTCGAGCATGCGCTGTTCGTAGGACAGACTCCGGCTGGATCGTCCGGGCAGCTGACGGCTCAGATAGTTCATGTCGGCGATTCTCGCGTCCGCCTGTTTCTCGACAACGCCGTCTTTCTCCAGCGTGTAATGCACGCTGATGCGAGGCCAATCGCTTTCGCGAAGCACACGAACCTGGTCGCCTGGGCTCAGTGCGGGTTGGAAGCGACCGGCAAGATCCACGTCGGTGACGTCGATCTTGAGCTGCTGATCGGGCGCGAGGTACTTGCCGCCAAGCGTGACGAAAATCTGCCGCAGCTTGTCGAGCATGCGTTCACTCGGCCGGATGCCGAACGCGACGTCGCTGGCATCGATGAACTTCTCCGGGTGCACGAAGTTGACGACAGTATTCGGGGCGACGGGTGGTTGTGGCTCTGCCGGCGATGATTGTGCCGCGGCGGTACCGCTGAGCAGCAGTGTTGCGATGAGGATGGCACGCATGGGGGGCTCCGGCCACGAAAGCGGCGTTCAGTCTGCGCCGCCGCCGCGCGAAGCGCCACCCTCGACGCGCTGTTGCTGCACATGCGCCTCGAGCGCGGCGCGTTCGCCATTGAATGCGCGTTCGATCGCAGCTTGGAATCCCGTGTGCTCAAACCAGTGCGCTGAATGTGCAAGCTCGGTTTCAAAACCGCGGGCGAGCTTGTGGCCGCCTTGTACGCCGGCATCGAAGTGCGCGAGTCGGCGCGCGAAGCAGCGGTCGATGCCCTGGTAGTAGCAAAGCTCGAAGTGCAGGCTGTCGTAGTTCGCGTCGCTGCCCCAGTGTCGGCCGTAGAGCGTGTCGCCATCTTCGAAGAAGAACGCCATGGCGACGATCTTGCCGTCGCGCGTCGCGATGCAAAACTGCAGACGTTCGCCGAACTGTGCCGCCCAGGCCTGCAAGCAGCTCAGGGTCAGATACGGCTGCTGCCCGCGCATCGCATAGGTACTGGCGTAGAGCTGGAACAGGCGCCGCCATTCGTCCGCACTGAACGTATCGCCGGCGCGCCAGCTGATCGCGAAGTCCGCGAGCTTGCGCCGCTCGGCGCGGATGTTCTTGCGCTTCTTGCTCGGCAAGCGGGCAAGGAAGGCATCGAAACTGTCAGCGTCGTGCGCATGCCAGACGTAGCGCAGTTGCGCGCGGCGGATCCAGCCATCGGCTTCGAGCAGTTCACATTCGGCAGACGTGGCGAACAGGACGTGGGCGCTGGAGCAAGCCCGTGTTTCGGCTTGTGTGCGCAGCGTGCGCGACAGCGCCAGACGACCGGCATCGTCGCGGGCGAGCAGACGCGCACCGGGCACCGGGGTAAACGGCACGCAGGCGACCAGCTTCGGGTAGTAGTCCAGACCCTGCTGCTGATAGGCGCGTGCCAGCTCGAAGTCGAATACGAATTCGCCCCATGAGTGCGCCTTTTCGTAACAAACGACACGACCGTCCGCACCATGGAGATGGCATGGCGTCCAACCATTGTCCGGACTCGCGCAGCCGTGCTGCTCCAGCGCGCCGACGTATGCCGGGTCGGTAAAAAGATTCTGATCAAGGGTCACGCGAACATCATTGGCGACGAGACCGGGTCAGCGCAATGCAGCGTGACCAAGACCGCATTGCCGCGTGCGCAAACGTCTCCATATGGAGCGCATCGAGTCACAAAACGCGTATCGTGCGTGCTGAACTGCATAAGGAGTGTCGTGATGGTCGGAAGTCTTTTCGGCGGAAGTCTCAAGGTCAGCCCCAAGGATGTGCCGGTCGCACAATTTGATCCGCGGCAAACCGGTGGGCCGAAGCTGGCCGTGCTCGCCGGGGGCTGCTTCTGGTGTGTCGAGGCCGTCTACAAGGATCTTGATGGTGTTCTGTCAGTGACCTCTGGCTATGCCGGCGGCTCGGCTGATACGGCCGACTACAAGACCGTCTGTACCGGACAGACTGAACACGCCGAAGTGATCCAGATTGCGTATGACCCGGCCAGGACCAGCTTCGGCAAGCTGCTGAAGATCTTTTTTGCCGTCGCGCACGATCCGACACAGCTGAACCGCCAGGGCAATGACGTCGGCGCACAATATCGCTCGGCCATTTTTTATGCCGATGAACAACAGAAGAAAGTCGCCGAGGCCTATATTGCGCAACTCGACGCAGCCGGCATTTATCACTCGAAGATCGTGACGCAGCTCGAACCGCTGCAGGACTTCTTCGAAGCCGAGGCTTATCACCAGAATTATGCGTCGCTGCACCCCGATCAGCCGTACATCGCGGCGGTTGCACTGCCGAAGGTCGATAAGCTACGCGCGTATTTCGGTGAGGACTTGAAAGTCTGAGCTTGGTGCGGCGCTGCAGATTCAGCGACGCTTGAGCCGATGCCGGATCCAGCACTCGCCGCGATCGAGCAGTCGCGCGACAGTCGCAGATTCGCCGGCGACTATCGCGGCACCGGCGACGACGATCAGCATCCCGGGGCCGGGCGCGGGCATCAGGATGACGCCGATGATGATCACCAGCGTGCCGACGATCAGCCACAGCGGCCTGAGCCACGCGTGCCGACGCTGCTGTTGACGATGCTCGTGATAGCGGCTGAAACGCTCGCCCGGCGGCGCGCGCTTCAGCCGATTCCAGCTTGCGCGGATCTGCGTGATCACTCGGGCGAGGCGAGACTCGCGATGTCGATCACGAAGCGGTATTTCACGTCGCTTTTCAGCATGCGCTCGAAGGCGTCATTGATCTGCTCGATCGAAATCAGCTCGATGTCCGAGACGATGTCGTGCTCGGCGCAGAAGTCGAGCATTTCCTGAGTCTCGGCAATGCCGCCGATCAGCGAACCGCCGATTTTCCGGCGCGAATAAATCAGATGCTGGAACTGCAGCATCGGCGGCGTGTCCGGTACGCCGAGCAGCGCCAGCGTGCCTTCGCGCTTGAGCATGTTCAGGTAGGCATTGATGTCATGCGGCGCCGAGACACAGTCGAGAATGAAGTCGAAGCTTTTCGCATGCGCCTTCATCTCGTCCTTGTTCTTCGAAATCACGATTTCAGCCGCGCCAAGGCGCTTGGCGTCTTCGATTTTGTCCGGCGAGGTCGTGAACAGCACCACATGTGCGCCGAATGCCTTGGCGAACTTCACGGCCATGTGGCCAAGCCCGCCGAGTCCGACGATGCCGACTTTCTGACCGGCGCCGACTTTCCAGTAACGCAGCGGCGAATAGGTGGTGATGCCGGCGCACAGCAAGGGCGCGACCGCTGCCATGCTTAGCTTGTTCGAGATGTGCAGCACAAAGGCTTCATCGACCACGATGTGGTTCGAATAGCCACCGTAGGTGATGCCGTCGCCGATTCGCGACTTTGCGCCATAGGTGCCGGTGAAGCCCTTCTCGCAATATTGTTCGAGGCCTTCGCCGCATGCCGCGCAGGTGCGACAGGAGTCGACCATGCAGCCGACGCCGGCCAGGTCGCCCGCCTTGAACTTCTCCACGTGCTCGCCGACCTCGATAACGCGCCCGACGATCTCGTGGCCGGGGACCATTGGAAATGTCGCGTGGCCCCACTCGTCGCGAACCTGATGCAGGTCCGAATGGCAGACGCCGCAGAAAGCGATCTCGATGTGCACGTCATGCGGGCCGGGCGTGCGGCGCTCGAACGCAAACGGCACCAGCGGCGCCTTGGCGATTTCCGCGGCATAGCCGAGGGCAGCAGTCATGGGAAACTCCGGATCAAAGATGGTGCCGCATCATGCCGCATGCCGCTGAATGGCGGGCAAACGCGCCGATCAGCCAAGCGACGTTTGGTAGGAGCGCGCCTTGCGCGCGACCGCCGATGTACGCGGGCCTGCAGGTCGCACGCAAGGCGCGCTCCTACAGCAAGCAGAGGGCCCCTTCAGCGCGAAGTCGTCTGATGCGCGTCGCGAGCGCAGCAGTGCCTCAGACGATTTCGCCGGCAGCGTGGGCCGACGACCACGCCCATTGAAAATTGAATCCGCCGAGCCAGCCGGTGACGTCGACGACTTCACCGATGAAATACAGACTGGCGATCTTGCGCGATGCCATCGTCGTCGACGACAGCTCGTGCGTGTCGACGCCGCCGAGCGTCACTTCGGCGGTGCGATAACCCTCGGTGCCGCTGGCGGTGACCGGCCAGGCATGCAGGCGCGCGGCAATCTCGCGCAGCTCGTTCGGCCGGTAGCGCTTCAGCGGCTTGCTGCCGAGCCAGCGCTCGCAGAGGCGCTGCGCGAGACGCGTGGGCAGCACATCGCCGAGCGCCGTGCGCAGCTCCGCGTTCGGTCGCGAAGTTTGTTGCGCGAGCAACAATTCATGCAGGTCGAACTGCGGCAGCCAGTCGATGCGCAGGTCGTCCTTCGGCTGCCAGAACGACGAGATCTGCAGGATCGCGGGCCCGCTGAGCCCGCGATGCGTCAGCAGCAGGCCGGCGCGAAACGATGTGCCGTTACAGCGCGTCTCGACCGGCAATGCGATGCCGGACAGGTCCGCGTAGTCGCTCAGATGTGTGCCGCCGAGCGTCAGCGGTACCAGCGCGGCGCGGGTCGGCAACACGGTATGACCGAACTGTCGCGCCAGCTGATAGCCGAAGCCGCTCGCGCCCATGCTCGGAATCGACAGACCGCCGCTGGCGACGACCAGCGACTCGGCCTGCACGGCGCCGATCTTGTCTGTCGCAACGTGAAAGCCGCGATCATCGTGCTTGACCTGCGCAATCGCGCAAGCGGTTTCGATCCGCACGCCAACCGCGGCACACTCGTCGAGCAGCATCCGCACGATCTGCTTCGACGACTCGTCGCAGAACAGTTGGCCGAGTTCTTTCTCGTGCCAGGCGATGCGGTGGCGCTCGACCAGCGCAATGAAATCCCATTGCGTGTAGCGCGCCAGCGCCGATTTGCAGAAATGCGGATTAGCCGAAAGATAGTTCCCGGCGCTGGTATGCAGATTGGTGAAATTGCAGCGACCGCCGCCGGACATCAGGATCTTCTTGCCGACGCGATTGGCGCTTTCGATCACCAGCACGCGCCGCCCGCGCGCGCCGGCGGTCGCTGCACACATCAGGCCGGCGGCACCGCCGCCGACGACGATCACGTCAAAATGCTGCACGGTTTATGGAATTGGTGTGTGAGTCGTGACCGGCGCGTCAGTTTTGAACCTGGAATACTCGTCATTGCGAGCCGCATCGCGGCGAAGCAATCCAGCAGCGCTCCGGATCGAGCTGCGGACTGGATTGCTTTCGTCGGCCCTCGGTCTCCCCCTAATGACGAAATTCAAACTGAGTGCGATCCGTGTCAGAAGCGCGGCTTGCCCTTGGACGGTGGCTTGCCGAAGTGCGGTTTGGCACCGCCATGCGACGGCTTGCCGCTGCCCGAACGCGGACCGGGACGGGAATCGAACTTGCGGGGACCCTCACTCTTGCCGCCACCGGCGAACTTGCCTTTCGACGCGAACTCGCGTGGCTTGCTGAATTCGCGTTTGGCCGTGAACACCCGCGGTGCGGGCGCCGGCGGCACGTCGCTCTCGTTGAGACGGCTGATCTGCAGCTGCTGGCCGCAAACCCAGACTTTCTGCAGGTCGCGGAAGATCTTTTTCGGCATGCCTTCCGGCAGGTCGATGAGACTGTAATCCTCGTGGATGTCGACACGGCCGATGTTCTCGCTGTCGAGGCCGGCCTCGTTGGCGATCGCGCCGACGATGTTGCCCGGCTTGACGTCGTGTGCGCTGCCGACCGCGATGCGGTAGGTCTCCATGCCGGCTTCCGGTGCGCCGCGCGGCCTCGGTGCACGGGCCGGACGTTCCGGCGTGCGTTCGGTGCGTTCCGGACGCCCCTCGAAATCCGCGCGCGCGGGTGCGGCGGGTCGTTCGAATGTCGCCGGCCGCGGCCGCTCGGCATACGAGTCGCGGGTCGGCCGTTCACTGCGCTCACTGCGCACCGGTGGGCGAGAGCGTGACTCGCTGGCGAATGGATTGGTGCCCGGCCGCGCCTTGTCGCGTACATCGCCGGCATGGGTCTTGTGCTTGTCTGCGGTCAGCAGCAGCGGCGTTTCGCCCTGCGCCAGGCGGCCCAGTGCGGCGGCGATGTCGAGCGCGCTGATGCCGTGTTCTTGCTCGTATGCCTTCACCAGTTCGCGGAATGGCGCCAGGCTGCTGGGGTCCGCCAGCGCTTCGGTGATCTTGTGCTTGAAGCGCGTCAGACGCTGTTCGTTGACGCTGTCGACGCTCGGCAGCTCCATCGGCGTCACCGGCTGGCGCGTGACACGCTCGATCAGGCGCAGCAAATGGCGCTCGCGTGGCGCGACGAACAGGATCGCTTCGCCGGAACGACCCGCGCGGCCAGTGCGGCCGATGCGATGCACATACGACTCCGGATCGGTCGGAATGTCGTAGTTGACGACGTGGCCGACGCGCTCGACGTCGATGCCGCGCGCAGCGATGTCGGTGGCGACGACGATGTCGATCTCGCTGTTCTTGAGCTTGGCGATCACGCGCTCGCGCGACTTCTGCTCCATGTCGCCGTTCAGCGCGGTGGCGTTGAAGCCGCGTGCCGACAGCTTGTCGGCCAGCTCGACCGTCTCGGCCTTGGTGCGCACGAAGATCAGCATGCCGTCGAAGGTTTCCGCCTCGAGGATGCGGGTCAGCGCGTCGAGCTTGTGCATGCCGGCGACCAGCCAGTAGCGCTGGCGGACATTGGTCGCGGTCGTGGTCTTGGCGGCGATCCGCACTTCGACCGGATTGCGCAGATGGGCTTGCGCGATGCGCTTGATCGGCGGTGGCATGGTCGCCGAGAACAGCGCGACCTGACGCGAGTCCGGCGTGGCCTTGAGGATGGTTTCGATGTCCTCGATGAAACCCATCTTCAGCATTTCGTCGGCTTCGTCGAGCACCAGATAACGGATGCCGGACAGATCGAGCGTGCCGCGCTTGAGATGGTCGAGCACGCGTCCCGGCGTGCCGACGACGACATGTACGCCGCGCCGCAGCGCCGCGAGCTGCGGACCATAGGCCTGGCCACCGTAGATCGGCAGCACATGAAAGCCGCGCATATGCGAGGCGTAACGATGAAAGGCTTCGGCGACCTGGATCGCCAGTTCGCGCGTCGGCGCCAGCACCAGCGCCTGTGGCGGGCGATTCGTCAGTTCAATGCGCGACAGGATCGGCAGTGCGAATGCGGCGGTTTTGCCGGTGCCGGTCTGCGCCTGGCCGAGCACATCGTGGCCGTCGAGCAAGTGCGGAATGGTCTGCGCCTGAATCGGCGACGGCGATTCGTAGCCGACCGACTCCAGCGCCGCGAGAACCTCGGGGCTCAGCGACAGATCACGAAAGTTCAAAGAGACAACTGGATCGTCGGACATCGGCATACCTCGGTGAGCCGGGAAACACTGAATAAGCGCCGCGAGCGAAGGCAGGTCGCGCGAGTCCGGAGCGCCGAAGCCGCAGCGTACATCTGAGTACGTGAGGACTTCGAGCACCGCCCTCGTGCGAAATGCCGAGCGCAGCAGCTTATTCGGTGTTTCCCGAGCGGTCTTGCACGCCGGCAGCGCGGGTCTGCCGAAAAGGGCGGCGATTCTACTCGTTTGCGTCGTCAGCGGCCGGCGTCGCTACCAGATCGTGCGCTGTGGAAGCAATCCGCGCAATTCGGCGTCTGTCAGATCGCGCCATTGCCCGGGCTGCAGCGCCCCCAGCGTGAGGCCGATGATGCGCACGCGCTGCAGGCGACGGACCTTGCAGTCGAACACATCGCACATGCGGCGGATCTGCCGGTTCAGGCCCTGCGTGAGAATGATGCGGAAGGTATTGCCGTCGATCTTCTCGACGATGCACGGCTTGGTGCGCACGTCGAGCCCCGGCAGGTGCAC
>DATCXY010000466.1:0-2462 GCA_036570585.1 Solimonas sp.
GGCGTCGGCGAGGCGGCGCGCCGGATCACCATCGACCGCTGCGGCGATGTCCTCGCGCAGCAGTTCGTCATCGACCTGCCGTTCCCAGCCCGGCGCCAGCGGCCGATTCCAGTCGCCGACCACGGCCTGATACAACATCACGCCGAGCGCGTAGATATCCGACTGCAGCGTCGATGGCTGGCCACTCAGCACTTCCGGCGCGAGGTACAGCGGTGTGCCGCTGGTATCGAGCGCGGCGACCGTCTGCGTGAAGCCGAGCCGGGTGATGCCGAGTGCGTGCAGGCGCTGCGCATCGAGCATGCCACCACTGCCGAAATCGCCGAGCTTGATCTGCCAGTCCGGCGCCGCACCGGACATCAGCACGTTCGACGGTTTCAGATCCTTGTGCAGCACGCCTACGCGATGCGCCGCCGCCAGCAGGTCGGCGCACTGCGCGATCAGCTCTATCCGCTGTGCGAGCGGCACTCGCTGCAAACCGTTCTGGGTCTGCGACCATTGCTGCAAGCTGCCGAGCGGCTGGTATTCGGTCTCGATGAAGAACGGCGCGCGTTCCAGATTCCAGTCGAGCACACGCAGCAGATTGGCGTGTTCACCAAGACTGTCGTGCAGCACGCGGTAGAGCGTCACTTCGCGCTTGAGGCCACGCAGCGCGCCGCCGTCGACCGCAAACTTGAACACCCGCTCCTCGCCGGTGCGGTCCTGGCGCACGCGCCAGACCTCGCCGCTGCCCCCACCGCCGATCCGCTCGACCAGCGACCAGGTCGGCCGCAGCGGCGGATGATCGCCGGGTTCCAGCGCGAGCCGCGCCGGCATCTCGGCCGCCAGCTGCTCGACCGAAACCGGCGCGATGAAGCGATAGCCGAAGCCGTGAACCGTCTTGATGATCTGCTGTGCGTCGTCGCCGAGGATCGTACGCAGGCGCTTGATCGTCGTGCTCAGCACGGTGTCGGACAGGATCCGTCCCGGCCAGCAGGCCTCGGCGAGTTCATCCTTGGTGACGACTTCATCGGCGTGCTGCAGCAGATGCAGCAGTACCTGCAGCGGTTTGCGGTGCATCCGCACGGGCTGCCCCTGCAGGCTCAATTCGAGCGAGCGCTCGTCAAGCACCAGCTCCCCGAATTTCCAGCGGCGCAGGCCGCCTGATGGCTCCGCAGATTCCACAGCGCCTCCCTTCCATCGTCGATCGAGTATGGCAGCGACCGCCGGCATCGGCACCCGTCCCCAACGTGACCGCGATCACAGAAACGCCGCTGCAGACACGTTTGTCGGTGATTTGTCGGTTTTTTGTCAGGACTCCGGCAGGCCGCAAGCGCAGCGTATCGCCATCGCCGGCTGGATCGATCGCGATCCTGCCGGACCTTGAACCGTCACGCATCATCGGGAGAAATGACATGTCGAAGCGAATCCGGGCCGCCGTGCTGCGCAGCGCCGCCCTGCTGTTGTTGCTGATGACCTGCCGCGCCGCGCTGGCCGCGGCACCGCAGGTCGTCACGATCGCCGGCCATCCGCTGACCCTTTACATCGGCGACGACGCTTCGCTGCAGACCGTCAACGACCAGGTTCCGGGCACCGGCCAGTTCTATCCGTCGGATTCGGCCGAATCGACGCCGCAGACCGCCGACGCCGGCTGGTTCGTCGCGGTCGGCGGCCAGCTGTACGGCCCGAACTTCGAAGAACACCCGGCCGGCACCGCGACCAGCAGCCTCGGCGCGGAAATCGCCTACACGCCGATCTCGATCAGCGGCGTGACCGGCGACGGCAGCGCCGGCGATCCGTATCAGGTCACGGTGGTCGACGACGTCGCCGGCACCGGTCTGCGCAGCACGCTGCAGATCCGCTACGTCAACGGCGACGGCTATGGCACGGAAAGCTTCACCGTGCAGAACAACAGCGATGCCGCGCAGACCATCAAGCTGTTCAAGGGCGGCGACATCTATCTGGCCGGCAGCGACGACGGCATTCCGTATCGCCAGGCGCAGTCGAACAGCGTCGGCGGCGAAGGCGGCGCGGCCTGCGGCGACGGTTCCGACACCAACTACTACATCCTGATCGTTCCGCAGATCGCGCCCGACGCCTATACGGCCGACGACTACGACACGGTCTGGTCGCAGATCGGCAGCCTGCAGCTGAACAATGCGATCCTGCCGAGCGAAGACTGCCTCGACAACGGCGCCGCCCTGCAATGGAACCGCACGATCGCCGCGCATGGCAGCGTCAGCCTGCAGACCGCGGTGTCGTTCGGCGACATCCCGAGCTTCGCGCAGTTCAACGTTACCGCCGTGTCGCCGGCGAGCGGCGCGCAAGGCACCGGCGTCGACGTCACGCTGACCGGCATCGGCTTCGATGCCGACACCTCGTTCGCATCGGGTTTCGGCGACGGCATCACCGTCAGCAACGTGCATGTCGTCAACGCCACGACCGCGACCGCGACGCTGCAGATCGCCGCGACCGCGGCACTCGGG
>DATCXY010000467.1:0-5014 GCA_036570585.1 Solimonas sp.
GTACCAGGCGACGCGATCGCCGGCTTCCAGCCGCTGCTTGCGCCACTGCACGAGCACGCTGGTCTTGCCGCTGCCGGCCGGGCCGACCAGCAGATGCAGCCTGCGCAGATGATGTTTGGCGAGCGTTTCCAGCAACGCGCGGCGTTCGACCGACGCGCTGCCGATCCGCGGCGGCGCGAGCTTGGTCCGGATCAACGGCAGAGTAGGATCCACGGATTCCGACATTGCGCAGATAAGGACTCCTGAAGGTGGCAAAGGCTAGCCGATCGTAGGGGGACGGCACCCCCGCCAAACGGGTAGGGCAATTCCGATGGGTAGGGCAGGTCCGGTGGCATCGCCGCGCCGTTACTCTGCCCGCATCCGCCCGATCGTGCAGGCACCTGGAAACAATATGCCCCGAATGATGCTCACGCAGCCGCTGCATCGCGCCAGCCGGCTGCATCCGCAGCGCGTGGCAACCTGCTGTGCCGACCGCACGCGTTCATATGCCGAATTGTCCGACCGCGTTGCGCGGCTGGCCGCTGCGCTGCTCGAACTCGGCCTGCAGCCGGGCGAGCGCGTCGGCGTGCTCGCGCAGAATTCCGATCGCTACATCGAAGCGATGTTCGCCGTCTGGTGGGCGGGTGGCGCGATCAATCCCGTCAATACGCGCTGGAGCGCGCGCGAGATCGCGTTCTCGCTGGAGAACTGCGACACGCGCATCCTGCTCGTCGACGAGACCTTCGCACCGATGGTGCGTGAGCTCAGCGAGCGTGCGCGCTGCGTGCGCACCGTGATCCACGCCGGCGACACCGCGGCACCGGCCGGCATGTTCGATTACGAGCAACTGATCACCGAACATGCGCCGGTTGCGGATGCCGGTCGCGGCGATGCCGATCTCGCCGGCGTCTTCTACACCGGCGGCACCACCGGCAAGGCCAAGGGCGTGATGCTGTCGCACGCCAATCTCTACGGCTGCGCGCTGGCGAGTCTCGCCGAAGGTGTCATCGATGCGGACGACGTCGTGCTGCATGTCGCGCCGATGTTCCATCTTGCCGACCTCTTCTACATGCTGATGGCGTCGATGCGGCTGCTGCCGCAGGTCGTCTGTCCGCGCTTCGCGCCGGAACTCGTGTTCGCGGCGATCGAGACGCACAGCGTCCGCAATGTGCTGCTGGTACCGACGATGATCCAGGTGCTGGCCGACGATCCGCGGCGCGGCGCGTACCGTCTGCAGTCGCTCAAGGACATCATCTACGGCGCCTCGCCGATCAGCGAGGCCGTGCTCGACCGCGCCATGGCCTGCTTCCCCGGCGTGCGTTTCACGCAGGCCTACGGGCAAACGGAAATGTCACCGGTCGTCAGCATTCTCAAGCCGGCGTATCACGCCGATCCGAACCTGCGCGGCAAGCTGCGCTCGGCCGGTCAGCCGATGGTCGGCGTCGAAGTGCGCATCGTCGATGCGAGCGGGCGCGAATGTCCGCGCAACGTCGTCGGCGAAGTCGCCGCGCGCGGTGCCGGCGTGATGCAGGGTTACTGGAACGACGCCGCACAGACGGCCGTGGCGCTGCGCGACGGCTGGGTGCTGACCGGTGACGGCGCGTATCTCGACGACGACGGGTTTCTCTTCATCGTCGATCGTGTCAAGGACATGATCGTCAGCGGTGGCGAGAACGTGTATTCAGCCGAGGTCGAGAACGCCATCGCGCAGCACGAGGCGGTCGCCACCTGCGCGGTGATCGGCATTCCCGATCCGCGCTGGGGCGAAGCCGTGCACGCCGTCATCGTGCTCAAGCCCGGCGCCGCGGCGATCGATGCCGCCGCCATCAAGGCGCACTGCCAGTCGCTGATCGCCGGCTACAAATGTCCGCGCAGCGTCGAATTCCGCGACGCGCTGCCGCTGTCCGGCGCCGGCAAGGTCTTGAAGACCGTGCTGCGCGAGCCGTGGTGGCGCGAGTCGGAGCGCAAGGTCGGCTGAAGCGGCGTTGCGCACGCTGCGTGCATGGGTGATTTCGGATCAAATTGTTCACGCAGAAGAAACGCGCCTATGACGTGCGCTCGCCCGACATTCGCGCGGGAAACAGCTGTTCGCAACACGCCGCTCACTCCTTTCTTTGGCCTGCCAACCCGCCAGAAGGGCGGGGTGGCGCCGCACTTTGGTGCGACATTTCGCATCAACCCTGCCTTACGGGAAGGGGATCGCGGCGGCGCGTTTCGCGACAATGGCGGCGAACCCATCCTCACCGGAGCTTCCCCATGTCCCATCGCGTCATCGTTGCCGGCGTCGGCATGATCCCGTTCGCCAAGCCCGGCGCCAGCGAACCCTACGATGTCATGGGATCGGCCGCGGCGAAAAAGGCGCTGGCCGATGCCGGCCTTTCGCACGCCGACGTCCAGCAGGCCATCGTCGGTTACGTGTATGGCGACTCGACCTGCGGGCAGGCTGCCGTCTACCGCGTCGGCATGACCGGCATTCCGGTCGTCAACGTCAACAACAATTGCTCGACCGGTTCGTCGGCGCTGTTTCTCGCGCGCCAGCTCGTCGAGTCCGGCATGGCCGACTGCGTGATGGCGCTCGGCTTCGAGCAGATGCGCCCGGGAGCGCTGGAGCAGCACTGGAGCGATCGCCCGTCGCCGTTCGCACGTTTCGACGAGAAGCTCGACGCGCTGCTCGACGCCGATGCGCCGATGGCGCTGAAGTATTTCGGTGGCGCCGGCAAGGAATACATGGACACCTACGGCGCGACGCCGAACCTGTTCGCCAAGGTGCGCGCCAAAGCCAGCCGTCACGCCGAGCACAATCCGCTGGCGCTGTTCCGCAAGGTGGTCACCGAAGAAGACGTGATGGCCTCGCCGATGGTGTTCCCGCATGTCGGCATGACGCGGTTGATGGCCTGCCCGCCGACCTGCGGTGCGGCCGCCGCGATCCTCGTCTCCGAGAAATTCGCCAAGCAGCGCGGACTCGACACGCGCGTGGCGATCGTCGCGCAGGCGATGACGACGGATCGCAGCGAGGTCTTCGACACGCCGAGCCTGATCGGCCTGGTCGGTGCCGGCATGACGCGCGATGCGGCACAGCAGGTCTACCAGCGCGCCGGCGTCGGTCCGCAGGACATCGATGTGATCGAGCTGCACGGTTGCTTTGCGCAGAACGAAGTCATCACCTACGAAGGGCTCGGTCTGTGCCCTGAAGGCGGCGCGGTGAAGTTCGTCGCTGATGGCGACAACACCTACGGCGGCAAGTACGTCACCAATCCGTCCGGCGGCCTGTTGTCGAAGGGCCATCCGCTCGGCGCCACGGGCCTCGCGCAGTGCACTGAACTCGTCGAACAGCTGCGCGGCAATGCCGGTCCGCGGCAGGTCGAAGGCGCGCGCACGGCGCTGCAACACAACCTCGGTCTCGGCGGCGCCTGCGTCGTGACGATGTACCAGCGCACGAACTGAGCGAGACGCGACGCATGATCGACACGAAATGGATCGGCCACCGCTTCCCGGCGATACGCTGGGAAGTGGAGAAGGGCCGCCTGCGCTTCTTCGCCAAGGCGATCGGCGAGACGCGGCCCGAGTTCATCGACGAGGACGCGGCGAAGGCCGCCGGCCATCCGTCGCTGCTGGCGCCGCCGACGATCCTGTTCAGCGGTCCGCTCGACCACGATGACGTGCCCAAACTGCTGCAGATGCTCGGCATCGACATGAACAACATCCTGCACGGCGAGCAGGGCTTCACCTATCACGCGCCGATCCATGCCGGCGACGTGCTCGAATTCGAAAGCCAGATCACCGACATCACCTCGAAGAAGGGCGGGGCGCTGGAACTGGTGACGCGCGAGTCGCGCGTGACCAATCAGCGCGGCGAGCTTGTTGCGACGGTGCGCAACGTTGTCGCGGTCGTGAACCGCTAACGATCGGAAACACGAGATGACGTCAGAAAACCGCAAGGTACAGGTCGGCGACGCGCTGCCGGAACTTCGGCTGCCACCGGTCGATCGCACGATGCTCGCGCTGTTCGCCGGCGCATCCGGCGATCACGTACCACTGCACATCGATCAGGATTTCGCGCGCAAGGCCGGCATGCCCGACGTGTTCGCGCACGGCATGCTCGGCATGGCCTGGGTCGGCCGGCTCATCACGAACTGGGCGCCGCAGCACGCGCTGCGCAGCTTCAACGTGCGCTTCATGGCGATCACACATCTGGGCAATGCGCCGGTGCTGAGCGGCAAGGTCGTCGATCTGATCGACCGTGACGGCGAGCGCTGCGCGAAACTCGAAGTGCAGATGGCCAACCAGTACGGCCAGGTCAAGATTCTCGGCGAGGCGCTCGTCGCGCTCGCCTGAACATCGTCATCCATTCATCGCAGGGAAAATACATGGCAAAGCTGCAAGGGAAGATCGCACTCATCACCGGCTCCGGCCGCGGCATTGGTCGCGAGGTCGCGCTCAAGCTCGCTTCGGAAGGCGCGTCGATCGTCGTCAACGATCTCGACAGCGCGCCGGCCGATGAAACCGTCGCCGCGATCACGGCTGCCGGCGGCAAGGCCGTCGCCTGCATCGGCAGCGTCACCGCGGTCGATTTTGCCGAGCGCTTCGTGAAGACCGCGCTCGATCATTTCGGCGGCATCGACATCATCGTCAACAACGCCGGCTACACCTGGGACAGCGTCGTGCAGAAGATGACCGACGAGCAGTGGTACGCGATGATCGATGTGCATCTGACCGCGCCGTTCCGCATCCTGCGCGCCGCCGCCGGCTTCATCCGCGAGGCGTCGAAGAAGGAAGCCGAGGCGGGCATCGAGAACTTCCGCAAGGTCGTCAACATCTCGTCGATCGCCGGCACCAGCGGCAATCCGGGCCAGATCAATTACTCGGCAGGCAAGGCCGGCATCCTCGGCATGACCAAGACCATGGCCAAGGAATGGGGCCGCTTCAAGGTCAACGTCAACGCGGTCGCATTCGGCCTGATCAAGACGCGCCTCACCGAAGCGCAGGCCGGCACCGGTGCGGCGGTCGACATCGAGGGCCGCAAGATCAAGGTCGG
>DATCXY010000468.1:0-3665 GCA_036570585.1 Solimonas sp.
CGTTGAAGTAATGCGGTCCGGACAGCTCGACGTGCTCGGCCGGCACGACATGATGCTCGGGTACCGCAATCATCTCGTAACCCAGCTTCTCCGCCCACTTGGCGAAGCGGATTTGCTCGGGACCGGTGACCGCAGCCTCCCAAGGCTGGCAGGTCGCCTTGAGACGCAGCATGTGCGGCATCGGAAATACCAGTTTCATCTCTTCTACTCCTGTGGATTGTCGCTTTACGTCGTTCGCGTGTTCCGGCAAGAACTTAGCATTGCGCAATCGAGAGCAAAAAAATCAGACCCAGATTTCGTTGACCGGATCGGCGACGCGCCACAAATACCAGCTGGCGACGCTGCGATAAGGGGCCCACTTCCTGGTGATTTTCAGCGTGCGCGCCTCGGACACCGGCTTGCCCTTGTTGTAGAGCATGTTGATGCCGCGGCGCAGGCCGACATCATCCATCGCGAACAGATCGAGACGCTGCATCGCGAACATCAGAAACATCTCGGCGGTCCAGCGGCCAATACCCGGCAGCGCATCGAGCACTTCGATCGCCGTTTCATCATCGAGTTTCTTCAACGCGCCAAAGTCCAGCGTGCCGGCTGCTGCCGCATCGCCGAGATGCCGCAGCCACTTGGCTTTTGCGTTGGAGAGTCCATAGCTGCGCAACTGCTCATGCGTGGCCGCGACCAGCAAGTCGGGCTCGATACGCTTGAGCGCACCGATGCCGGCCATCACGCGCATCTGGATCGTATCGGCGGCCTTGCTCGACAGCTGCTGGCTGATGATCGACGAACACAATGTGTGGAACGGATCGCGGCGCTTGCCGGCGAGACCGCAGGGACCGTGTTTCGCAATGACGTCGGCCATCACGGGATCGACGGCGGCGAGGTGTTGCTCGGCAGTGCGAACCTGTTGCTGGATCGTGGTCATGGGGCTTGTGGCTCGCCTTGAAAGTCGGGGCCAGGGAGCGGGCCGACAGGGCGAGAATCCTATGAACGCTCGTCCCACGGCACGCCCCGGCTTGCGCAGGACGCGCACGGTACGGCGCTACAATGCCATAAATCCTGCCCGCTCCCGACATCGTGCTCTTCACCTTCTTCTTCACCGTCCGCGCCGCTGGCGTGAAAGCCAGTCTCAGCGAATTCCTGATGCTGCTCGAAGCGCTGTCCAGGCACGTCGCGATCTTTTCGCTCGACGATTTCTACCACCTGTCGCGCGCCGCGCTGGTAAAAGACGAGTCGCAATACGATCGCTTCGACCGCGCGTTCGCCGCGTACTTCAAGGGTGTCGAGGCGATCACCGGCGAGCTGTTCGGCTCGATTCCCGAGGACTGGTTGCGGCTGCAGGCGCAGAAGCATCTGACACCCGAGGAGATGGCCAAGATCCAGGCCCTCGGCGGCCTCGACAAGCTGATGGAAACGCTGAAGCAGCGTCTCGAAGAACAGAAAGAGCGCCACGAAGGCGGCAACAAATGGGTCGGCACTGGCGGCACCAGTCCGTTCGGTCATGGCGGCTACAACCCGGAAGGCGTGCGCATCGGCGGACCCGGCGGACAGAAAAAGGCCGTCAAGGTCTGGGAGAAGCGCGACTTCCGCAATCTCGACGATACCGTCGAACTCGGCACGCGCAACATCAAGATCGCGTTGCGTCGGCTGCGCCGCTTCGCGCGCGAAGGCGCGCCGGATGTACTCGACATCGACGACACCATCAGCTCGACGGCGCGCAACGCCGGCTACCTCGATCTGAAGATGGTGCCGGAGCGCCGCAATGCAGTGAAGGTGCTGCTGTTCCTCGACGTCGGCGGCTCGATGGATCCGTATGTGAAGGTCTGCGAAGAGCTGTTCAGCGCCGCCAAGACCGAGTTCAAGCATCTCGAATATTTCTACTTCCACAACTTCATCTACGAAACGGTGTGGAAGGACAACGCACGCCGCCACGGCGAGCGCATTTCCGTGTTCGATGTACTGCACAAATACACGCCGGACTATAAAGTCGTGTTCGTCGGTGACGCGGCGATGAGCCCGTACGAGATCGTGCACGCCGGCGGCAGCGTCGAGCATTGGAACGAGGAAGCTGGCGCGGTCTGGTTCAAGCGTGTCCAGGAGCAGTTCCCGCGTCTGGTCTGGCTCAATCCGGAAGCAGAGGATCGCTGGCACTACACGCCGTCGATCCAGGTCACCAATGAATTGCTTGGCGCCGATCGCATGTTCCCGATGACGCTGTCCGGTCTTGAACAGGCGATGAAGCGACTCACGCACTGAGGAACCCCACGGGCTCGATACCGGTCGCATCCAGCGGCTAGAATCGGGGTCCAACAAGAAGGGGGAGAAGCAACATGACGGCAATGACAGCCTTGATCGGTTTTGCAGCATGGACGCTGGCGCTGGTGATGATCGTGCTGCTCTGGCGCGTGATCGAAATTCTGCGCGGCAAACCCGCCAACAGCTGGGGTCGCGGCAATGCGATCGCATGCCCGGGGCTGGTGACGCGCGCCGAACATGCCCATCTGAATGCGCTCGAAAATCTGCCGCTGTTCGCAGTGATCGTGCTGGCTGCCACTGCACTCGGCAAGACCGCTGCGGTCGAGACCGTTGCTTGCTGGGTGTTGTACGCCCGCATCGCGCAAAGCCTCGTGCACCTGATCAGCGTCAGCTCGATCATGGTGACCGTGCGTGCGACGTTCTACTTCGTGCAGATCGGCCTGTTCATCTACCTGTTCTGGAGCCTGCTGGCTTGAAACCCTGGACGCGTCGTTTCCTGCAGCGCTGGCTGATCACCGGATTTTTCGCGGTGGCGCTGGTGATCCTGCTCGGCAATCGCTGGGTCATCAACAGCACCGACGCGTACATTTACAAAGACTGGGCACTGATGCCGGACAACGAAGTCGGCGTCGTGCTCGGCACCAGCAAATATCTGGAAAACGGCAAGCCCAGTCCGGAATTCCGCGGCCGCATCGCAGCGGCCGCGGAGCTTTACCAAAACGGCAAGATCAAACACCTCATCGTCAGCGGGGCCAATCCCGACCAGACCTACAACGAGCCGCGCGCGATGCGCCGCGAGTTGGTCAAGCTCGGCATTCCGGACAGCGCGATCACGATGGATTTCGCCGGCTTTCGCACACTTGATTCGATCGTCCGTGCGCAGGCGGTATTTGGTCTGCGGCAATTCACGGTCATCACGCAGCGCTATCACAGCTATCGCGCCGTGTTTCTCGGTCGCAAGCTCGGGCTCAAGGTCGTCGTCTACATTGCGCCGGCAACCACCGATGGCGGCTATGGCGCGCGCAATCCGCCACGCGAAATCCTCGCGCGCGTGAAGGCGATCCTTGATCTGTTCCTGCTCAATACCGAACCGAAATTCCTCGGCGAGCCAGAGAAAATCAATCTGGCACCGGACGCAACGGATACCTGAGATCGCTGGCGCTCAGCCGCGGCGGCTGCGGTAGCGGCTCGGCGTCACGCCAGCCCAGCGCGTGAACGCACGCGTGAAACTGCGCCGGTCGGAAAAGCCCAGCCGTTCGCTGATCGTTTCCAGATCGAGCCGGCTATCGTCGAGATCGCGCAAGGCGAGGCGGTAGCGCACGCGCGCCTGCAGGTCGGCGTACGCCTCACCCTCCTCGCGCAGGCGACGCTGCAAGGTGCGCGCATGCAGACCCAGGCGTCGCGCGATCTGC
>DATCXY010000469.1:0-7681 GCA_036570585.1 Solimonas sp.
GGCGCCCTTTCCGTTGGCGATTGCAGCAAGCGTAGGGTGGGCAAAGCGTAGCGTGTCCACGCGGTCAGTCCGGCTCGCCGCCAGGCAATGATCGCCCGGCTTCGGAATGACCCGCCCAGTCGAGCGGCAAGTCACCGCTGCACACGAACCGATGAAAACTCGAATACGGCCAGTCGGCCGTTCGACCGACGACGCCGTGCCTGACGGGCTTGTAGTGGACGTCGTCCACATGCCACTGCAAGTCCGCACGCTACGCTTTGCCCACCCTACGGAATGCCGCGCACCGACGATCGTTCTGGCAAGCGTTTCTGCACACGTTTTCAGAAGTTGTACTTGATCGTCAGTCCGATGTTGTCGCGGTCCGCATACGGATTGGCGCGCAGGTCGGGCTTGCCGAAAAAGCCGCTGTACTGCACGCCGATCGTCAACTGCGCGAGATAGGTCATGTACGCGCCGACGCCGAAGCGTTTGTCGTGGGGCCCCATCAATGGACCGAAGCCGGACAGCAGCGAGCTCTGGCCGTCGATCATCTGCGAATAGCTGACCGGCACCGACAGGTCCCAGCCCGAGATGATGTTGTTGCGGTTGATGATGGCCAGCGTCGAAAGCGCGGACGCATCGCGCGTGTACGTGAGTTGCCTGGTGCAGCTGGTCGGTCCGCAGCCGGCATCGTTGTCGGCGACGTGGACGAAACCGCCTTCGCCGACGACCGACAGCGAATCCCAGAACAGGCCGGGGCCGAACGAATAGATGCCCGACACCATGGCCTGGTAGATTTTCGAACGCACCGGCGTCGGCACCGGTCCGAGCAGGCCGCCGTCGACATCGACCAGCACGTCGGCACCATCGCGGTAGAGCGCTTCGCCGGCGACGTTGACGCCGAACAGCGTGGTCGAAAAACTCAGGCCGGCGAGATGGATGCCGTCGAAGTAGTGGATGTTGTAAGTGACCGGCACCTTCAGATTCAACAACTGCGTGCTGGCGACGGTTGGCACGCCATCGACACCGCCGACCAGCGGCGCGTAGCCGTAGTTCTGGATCGGCGCCGGCGTGGTGCTGTGATAACGCAGCCAGTACACGCCGATGTTGGTGACCGCCGTGGCCTGATACTTGAGGCCGACGCCGTACTGGCCGCCCCAGCTTGGGCGTTTGTCCGGACCGCGTTGCACGTTGATGTAGCGCGGCGTGCCGGGCTGGCTGAGCTGGCCGACCGGGACCGGCACATCCGGCAACACGCCGTTCAGCCCCGTGAGAATTTGCCCGACGGCGTTGGTCACGCTGCCGACCGGCAGGTTCGGGGCAAGCGCGGACAGCGCGAGATTGACGAGATTGACCGCATCGCTCGACAGCAGATTGAAGTCGCTGTAGCTCGGCAGATACAGCGGATTCTGCAGCCCGTAGATGAATTCGGCACCGGGGCCGACGACATCGGTCACCGAAAAATATTCGCCGACCGGATTGAGTTCGGTCGGTTTGAAATCGAGCTTGTACTGGCCGAGCAGGGTCCATTGATCGTTCAGTGACAGCTGCATCGAAATCTGGTTGACCGGCAGCAGAATGCTTTTGACATCGGCACCCGGCAGATTGGCCTTGGTGGCGTCGGCCGGCCCCTGTGCGAGCGCGATGCCGTCGAAGAACAGGCTTTCGCCCCAGGCCGCGACCTGCTGGCCCAGACGCAGATTCAGGACTGTCTCGTCACCGAAATACCAGGTGCCGAACACGTAGGCATCGAGCAGCCGTGCGCGTGCGCCGTCGTAGTACTGCGCCTCGCCGCTGAACTCGTTGTACGCGCCATCGGTCTTGCTGACGGTTTCCGGCGAATCATTGTCATTGCGGTGGTGATAGACATCGTCGTAGAACGCATCGCCGCGCAACTCCAGGCCGAAGTCGTTCTTGCGCAGCAGCAGTTCGCCCAGCACCGTCGCGCGGTTGTTGATCAGCGCGCCCTTCTTGAAGTTGCGATTGCCGTCGTCGTAGTTCGCCGACTCCGGCACCTTGAAATACTCGGGCACCGGGATCGTCGCGGCGCCCGGCGCGTCGACCAGCGCCGGATCAGGACTGTTCAGTCGCCAGGCCGCCGAATACGTTGCCGAGAACTGGGTTTCGGCGTCGAGGCCGAACAGCTCGAATGAGTTGGCGTGCGCTGCGTCCGCTCCGCACATCGCGATCAGCAAGGCTGTCGCGATCGTGTTGCGGCGCAGGCCGTGGCGAGGCTCGGGACGAGTTGCCATCGGATATCTCCCCATTTTTATCGTTTGACGCTGCGCCAACAGTAGGTCTGCCGACCGACCCAAATCCTCCCTCAAACTGGGTAGGGATCAGGCATAAAACATTTTTGACGCAAGGCTTTTCGACACCCTAGGATCGCACTTCGAAAACGGTCGGTATGGAGCGTCGGGCGTGAACAAATATGATCGCGAAAAAGGCGTTGAGCTATTCAGGGAAGTCTATGCCGGTGACGTGCAACTGCCGCCGGGTGACGCCAGCCCGTTCATCGACTACATGCTGGAAACCCTGTTCGGCACGCTGTGGGCCGATGAGACCCTGTCGATTCGGGATCGGCGTCTGCTGCTGATCGGCGCGATCTCGGCCATCGGCGATACCACCACACTGGAAATCCAGCTGAAGGCCGCACTCAAGCGCGGCGAATTGCGCGCCGATCAGCTCGACGCGCTGACGACCTTCCTGACCCAGTACGTCGGCTATCCACGCGGCTCCCAGATCTTCCGGATCGCTTCCGAGCTGAAGGCCGCGCAGGCCGGATGATCGCATCGATCTCCCTCAAATGGGGGCCGCGCCATACGCCGCCGTTTGCGGAGCATTGACCCCGCCGGCGACACGACGGCGTTGGGGGAGACGTGACGATGAAGGCGCCGGGCTACTGGTTTTCAAAAAATCCGGACAAGGCATGGGGCGAGAAATTCTTCCTCGCCTTCGTGCCGGTGTTCGGCGTCTACAACTACATCGTGCTGTCGAACGGCCTGCTCGATGCCGGCAACTTCTGGAACGTCGCGCAGAACGTGCTGATGTGGATTCCGTACTGCGTGCTGCTGCCGTGGTGGCTGCGCCGCAACAGTGGCGTGCCGTGGCGGCAGAGCTACTGGTTCAAGTACAACGTCTACATGTTCGTGTACGTGTTTTTTGCAACGTACTTTCACACCGAATATTTCTTTGAAGTGCTCGGCATTCGCTATCACTTCCCCCATGTCACCTGGTATTTCGACTCGGCGCTGCTCGGTCCCGACGAAGCGACGGCACTGGCGACTTATCGCAAGGTGCCGCCGAGCATGTATTTCAACGCGGTCGCGTTCTTCATCGTCTATCACACGATCGCGGTCGTGGTGCTGCGCCGCGTGCGGACGATGAGCTTGAATGCAGCGCCGCTCGTGCGTGGCCTGCTGTGGATCGTCACCGTCGCGGCCGCATCGTATTTCTTCGCCTGGGCGGAGACCTACTTCTACGTGGCGTCGTCGGCGATGTCGCGCGCCAATGTCTGGTACGTCGATATTCCGCGCATGCTGTCGATCGGCTCGCTGTGCTACGCGCTGTATTTCATCGTCAGCTTCCCGAACGTCTATCGCCTCGACGAGGACGCCGCGCAGCCGTGGACGATCTCGCGCGCCGCACTCGAAGCGTCGGCGGTCAGCATGATCGTGCTGTTGCTGCTCGACCTGTTCACCTGGGCGATCGGGCCGATTGGCTGAACGCGATGGACGGCCGGCCGGAACACCTCGGCAGTGAGGTGTGCCGCTCGATTCGGCGCCGCTGCCGCAGTGCTTGGTGGCCGCGACAAGCGGCTCTGGTTCATGGCTTGTCACCCGGTTGCAGGCCGATGTCGAATTGCGGCGGGCTGATTCGACGTCAGACTGTGGCAAGCCGCCACCGCAACCAGAAGCCGGCGCGATCCGTCGGTCCGGAGCCAGCACCATGACACTGAAAAGCCGCATCTCCCCCTGCCTGTGGTTCGACGGACAGGCCGAGCAGGCCGCAACGTTCTACACCGGCGTTTTCCCGAACTCGAAGATCAATGCGATCTCGCACTACGGCGAGGCCGGCCGGGAGATTCACGGACACGCAGCCGGTTCCGTGTTGACGGTCGAATTCGAACTCGACCGCCTTACGTTCACGGCGCTCAATGGCGGACCGCAGTTCAGGTTCAGCGAGGCGGTGTCGTTGCAGATCGACTGCGAGACGCAGGCCGAGATCGATCATTACTGGCATGCGCTCTGCGCCGGCGGCAGTGGACAATCCTGCGGCTGGCTCAAGGATCGCTATGGCCTGTCGTGGCAGGTCGTGCCGTCGCAGATGGTGCAGTGGCTGACCGCGGATCCGGTCGCGGCCGATCGTGTGCTGGCAGCGCTGATGCCGATGGAGAAACTCGATCTTGCCGCGCTGCAGTGTGCCTACGAAGGCTGAGGGGGAAACGCCAATGTCGCTGAAACTCTATTCGCATCCGTTCTCGTCGTATTGCCAGAAGGTATTGATCGCGTTCTACGAGAACGACACGCCGTTCGAATACCGGACCCTCGAAGAGGCGCAGGCCAACACCGAACTCGCGGCGCTGTGGCCGATGAAACGGTTTCCGCTGCTGGTCGACGACGGCCGCACCGTGCTCGAATCGACGATCATCATCGAGCACCTGCAGCGCTTCCATCCCGGACCGGTGAAGATGATTCCGGACGATCCACGTGCCGCGCTCGACGTGCGCATGATGGATCGCTTCTTCGACAACTACGTGATGACGCCGCAGGGCCGGATCGTCTTCAACGCGATCCGCGCCGAGGCCGACCGCGATCCGTATGGCGCCAACGAGGCGCGCGCCATGCTGGAAACCTCCTACGCCTGGCTCGACGGCGTGATGGCGACGCGCGAGTGGGCCGCCGGCGACACGTTCAGCCTTGCCGACTGCGCGGCGGCGCCGTCGCTGTTCTACGCCGACTGGACACATGCGCTCGACGCGAAGTTCGCGAACGTGATCGCGTATCGACAACGCCTGCTCGCGCGCCCGTCGTTCGCGCGCTGTGTCGACGAGGCGCGGCCGTTCCGTCCGTATTTCCCGCTCGGCGCGCCAGATCGGGATTGAACGCTCAGCCGTACAACGCACGGCGCTGGTCGAGCGCCGAGCGCATGCCCTGCTCCTTGACCATCTTGAAGAACGCGACGTACGCGGGGCTCTGATGGAACACGGCGTCGAGCTCGGCGCCGTTCTGCCACGACGCGAACATGCCCATGTTCTCGTAGAAGCGATTGGTCGCGTGCTTGAGCAGCGTCAGGTGGTTGACCGGCGTGCGCGCGATGTCGAGCGCCAGCGCATGCGTCGTCTGTTCGAGCGCATCGCGCGACGCGACTTCATTGACCAGGCCCAGCTGCTGCGCTTCCGCAGCGCCGATCAGCTTCGCCGTGTACAGCAGCTCGCGCGTCTTGCGCATGCCGATCAGCATCGGCCACATGAACACGGTCGGCGGGATGCCGAGATCGCGGCCGGCCGGATGGCCGAACTGCGCGTCCTCACCGGCGACCACCAGATCACAGATCGCCAGCAGCTCGCCGCCGCCGGACAGGCAGACGCCCTGCACCTGGGCAATGATCGGCTTCGGGAATTTCCACAGCTGCACCCAGTGATCGACGAGGCCGAGGATGTCCTGGCGGTCGCGGTCGAGATCGACCTTGCCGTCGAAGTTCGCCGGGTACTGGCTGATCAGCCAGTCCGCTTCGTTGAGGTCGTAACCGACCGTGAACGCGCGGCCGCTGGCGCGCAACACGACGACCGATACCGCCGGGTCGGTAGCCGCGGCGCTGAACACCGCGCGCAATTCGGCGAGCATCGTCGCCGACATCGCGTTGAGCTTGGCTGGCCGGTTCAGCGTGACCGTGAGGATGCGATCGGCGCATTCGCCGAGCAGCGTCTGGTAGTGCATCGAGGTCTCTAATCGTGGAACTGCTGCAGGTACGCGATCAGGTCGGCACGTTCCTGCGCGGTGGTCTTGAACACGATCATGTTGCTGCCTGGCAGAAACGTGTCGGGATGCGCGAGCCAGAAATCGAGCAGCTTCGGTGTCCACACGAAGCCGGCGTTCTTCATCGTCTCCGAATAGCGCTCATAGCCTTCGCGCGTGCCGGCCTTGCGGCCGAAGACGCCATACAGGTTCGGCCCGTTGTGATTGCCGTAAGCCTTTTCCGGGTAATGGCAGGTGCGGCACTGGAAGAACACCTTGCGGCCGCGTGCCGGATCGCCAGGCAGCGCCGCGCTGTCAGTGGCGGCCACGGCCGCAGGCGCGGCGACGGATGGCGGTGCAGCATGGGCGTTGCTGATTGCGCAGGCGATGAGCGCGGCGACGACAAATCGGAACATCATGGGTTCGCCCTCCTTGTCAGACTTTGCGCAGTGCGGCGTGGCGACCGCCGCGTCGGCCGAAGTAACTGGCATCGCCGACCGATACACCGCTGCCGATGTACGGCGCGACCGGAATGCCGGCGCTGGTGCGGCCCGCCGCATACAGCCCGGGAATCACGTCGCCGAACGCATTGATGACTTGCGCATCGGTATTGGTGTGCAGGCCGCCAAAGGTATGGACGGGTGCGAAGACGTTGCCAACCGACAGGTCGTACGCGGTGAACGGCGCGGCGCGCAGCGGTGCGTTGAAGTGCTCGATCTTGTGCAGCAGTGGATCGTGGCCGTCCCTGGCGTAGCGGTTGTAGTAGTCGACCGTCTGCGTCAGCGCGCCCGGCGGCATCTTCAGCTTCGCTTCCAGTGCGTCGATGTTGTCGGCGGTCGCGGCGACCGGCAGGCGGAAGTCGTCCCACGCGAACGCGATGTCGTGATCGGCGATCAGCCACGCGCGGCCGTTCTGGTGGAACGTGATCTCGTGGCCGAGCAGGCCGTAGTAGCCGTCCTCCGGCACGAAGCGCTGGCCGCGTTCGTTGACGATGATGCCCTTGACGATAGCTTCCGGCGGATAGATCGGGATCACCACGAAGCCGTGGCTCATGCGCAGCACCGCGCCGCCGGCGGCCATGCCCATCTGGATGCCGATGCCGAGGTCGCCGGCGCGGCCCCACGGCGCGGAGCAGGCCGCGAGTTCGGGCGCAAACAGTTCCAGCATCGGCCGGTTGTGGATGAAACCACCGGCGGCGAGTACCACGCCCTTGCGCGCACGGATGTTGAGACGCTTGCCGCCGTCTTCGACGATCGCGCCGCTGACGCTGCCGTCGGTTTCGACAATCAAGCGCTCGGCCGACACTTTCAGCTTCAACGTCGCGCCGAGCTTCAGTGCCGATGCGGTCAGCGCCGCCATCAGATCGCGACCGCCGATCAGATGCGGTGACGGCGGCACGTGGCCGCGCGGCGCCGGCTTGATCGTGTCGCGGAACGGCCAGACGCGCTCGCTGCCGGAAAAATACAGCGAGCCATCCGGAATCGAGATTTCCTTTTCGTTGGAGAATTTCTGCGCGTAATGCACACCGTTGGCGACCAGCCAATCGAAGTGCGCGACGCTGTTCTCGCAATAGACCTGGGTCTTGTCCGGCGTGGCATGCAGACCACTGGCGGCGATGATGTAGTCGTACATGGCCTCGACCGTGTCGTCGAAGCCCAGCGCCTTCTGCAACGCCGTGCCGCCACCGCAATAGCAGACACCGCCGGACAAGCTCGACGAACCGCCGGGGATGTGGAATTTTTCGA
>DATCXY010000470.1:0-14958 GCA_036570585.1 Solimonas sp.
CGGCGGTGCCGAGCTATCCGGCCGCGAGCTGGCGACCGCCCCAGCCGGCGACGATGCTCGATTCCGATGCGCCGACCGCGGCATCGGACAGCCGACCGCTCGGCACGCCGCTCGCGCAGGTGCACGGCATCTACGTGCTCGCGCAGAACGATCATGGGCTGGTGCTGATCGATGCGCATGCCGGCCACGAGCGCGTGTTGTACGAAAAGCTCAAGCGGCAGCTGGCCGACGGCGGCATTCCGGCGCAGGCACTGCTCGTGCCGGAAGTGTTGTCGCTTGCCGAGGATGAAGCCGATGCGCTCGACGCCCAGCGCGAAAACCTGCGGCGCTATGGTTTCGAGTTCGATCGCAGCGGCCCGGCCAGCATCCTGGTTCGTGCGGTGCCGCCGCTGCTCGCGCGCGGCGACGTCGGCGCGCTGTTGCGCGAACTGGCCAGCGACGAAACGCGCCGCGACAGCGATGCGCATTTCGGCGAAGCGCTTGACGCCCAGCATCGCGTGCTCGCCGACGTCGCCTGCAAGTCGGCGATCAAGGCGCATCGCCGCCTGACGCTTGCCGAGATGGACGGCCTGCTGCGCGACATGGAACGCACCGATCTCGCCGGCCAGTGCAACCACGGTCGTCCAACCTGGATGCAGATCACGATGGCCGAGCTTGACCGGCTGTTTCTGCGTGGGCGCTGAGCAATGTTTTGCGAGCGAAGCTCGCAGTTGCTCAGCGCGCCCGGGCATGGAGCATTTGGCACAGGCGAGGCGTGACTCAATGTCACGCCGAGTTCGGCCAAATGCGGGCCGGGGCTCAATTGGGTGGTGAGGTCACGCCAAGGACGGCGACCACGAATCCGCGAAGCTCGCAGTTGCGCAGCGCGCCCGTGCATGGAGCGTTTGGCACAGGCGAAGCGTGACTCAAATGTCACGCCGAGTTCAGCCAAATGCGGGCCGGGGCTCAATTGAGTGGTGAGGCCACGCCAAGGATGGCAATGACGAAGCTGCGAGCGAAAACTCACAATCGGTCCGGCGCACGATAATCGCACCATGAAGATCGCTCCGAACGTGCCGCCGATTCTGCTGATGGGGCCGACGGCATCCGGCAAGACGGCGCTGGCGATGGCGCTCGCCGAGCAGCTGCCGGTCGAGATCATTTCGGTGGATTCGGCGCTGGTTTATCGCGGTCTCGACATCGGTTCGGCGAAACCGGACGCCGAGATGCGGGCGCGCGTTCCGCATCACCTGATCGACATTCTCGATCCGTGCGAACCGTATTCGGCCGCACGTTTTGCCGAGGACGCGCGGCGGCTGATCGAGGAGATCCGCGGTCGCGGCCGGGTACCGCTGCTGGTCGGTGGGACGATGCTGTATTTCCGCGCGCTGACGCGGGGACTCAGCGAACTGCCACCCGCCGATGCCGGGCTGCGCACACGCCTTGAGGCCGAGGCGGCGACGTTTGGCTGGCCGGCGATGCATGCTCGGCTGGCTGCAGTGGATCCGGACAGCGCCGCGCGGCTGCACCCGAATGACCAACAGCGCATTCAGCGCGCACTGGAGATCATCGAGATCAGCGGCATGACCGCAACCGCGTTTTACGCCCGGACGCCGCGCGGGCGGTCCGCCGAGCACTGGTGCAAGCTGGCGTTGAATCCGCCGGCGCGTAGTGAACTGCACGCGCGGATCGCGCAGCGTTTTCACGCGATGATGGCGGCGGGTTTTCTCGACGAGGTACGTGCCCTGCATGCGCGCGGTGATCTGCATCCTGAACTGCCGGCGATTCGCGCGGTCGGATACCGGCAGCTCTGGGGTTATCTGAATGGCGAATATGGCCTGGATGAGGCAGTCGAACGCGGCATCGCGGCGACCCGGCAATTCGCCAAACGCCAGCTGACGTGGTTGCGTTCCGAGTCGGGCTTGAATTGGCTCGATCCGGCCCGACATGACCTGCTTGAGGCGGCAGTCGCGCATTTGCGCGCCGCCAACAACGGCGTACCGTCATGAGCGATGCTAGACTTGTCATCGAAAAACCGCTCGGGCCACGTAAGCACGGGCAAACAATAGGGAAAATCCGATGTCGAAAGGTCATACGCTACAAGAACCGTTTCTCAATGCCCTGCGCAAAGAACGCATCCCGGTTTCCATTTATCTCGTCAATGGCATCAAGCTCCAAGGCCAGATCGAGTCGTTCGACTCCTTTGTCGTGTTGCTGCGCAACAGCGTCAGCCAGATGGTCTACAAGCACGCCATCTCGACGGTTGTGCCGGCCCGCGCCGTGCGCATCTATGACGCCGATGCCGAAGGTGAGGCCGGTAACGACGGCGCCTCGGAGTCATCGTCTTCCTGATCGACTCCTGCAGTTCCGGCGTCTGCCCGTGCTGACGCATGTTTGAACGTCCGAAGGCGGGCCAGAAGGCGCTGCTCGTCCATCTCGAATTTCCCGGTGCCGACTTCGAGTCGGATCGCCAGGAATTCATCGAACTGGCGCGTTCGGCCGGTGCCGAGATCATCACGACGATCGGCGGCTCGCGGCGTGATCCCGATCCGGGCCTGTTCGTCGGTTCCGGCAAAGCGCAGGAAGTCGCTGATGCCGTCGCTGCATCGGGCGCCGAGCTCGTGATCTTCAATCATGCGCTGTCACCGAGTCAGGAGCGCAATCTCGAAAGACTGGTCAAGGCACGCGTGCTCGGGCGCGCCGGCCTGATTCTTGACATTTTCGCGACGCGCGCGCGTTCGCACGAAGGCAAGCTGCAGGTCGAACTGGCGCAGTTGCAGCACGTCGCGACCCGTCTGATCCGTGGTTGGACGCATCTGGAGCGTCAGGGCGGTGGCGGCATCGGACTGCGCGGTCCGGGTGAAACGCAGCTGGAAATGGATCGTCGCCTGATCAAGACGAGGATTAGCACGCTCAAACGCCATCTCGAGACGGTGCGCGGTCGTCGTGCGCAGAATCGCGCATCACGTGTCCGTAACAACGTGCCGACGGCATCGATCGTCGGCTATACCAATGCCGGCAAGTCGACGCTGTTCAATGCGATGACCGGCGATGCGACGTTCGCCTCCAGCCAATTGTTCGCGACGCTCGATACCACGGTGCGCAAGCTGCCGCTGGAGAGCGGCGATACCGTGCTGCTGGCCGATACGGTCGGTTTCATTCGCGATCTGCCGCACGATCTGGTCGCGGCATTCCGAGCGACGCTGGAAGAGGCACGCGACGCCGAATTGCTGCTGCATGTGGTCGACTCCGCCGATCCGGAACGGATGACCCGCATCGGGCAGGTCGAGGAAGTCCTGCACGAAATCGGCGCCGAAGCCGTGCCGTGCTTGCAGGTGTTCAACAAGATCGACTTGCGCGACGGCGAGCAAGCGCGCATCGAGCGCGACGAATTCGGCGTGCCGACGCGCGTCTATGTGTCGGCGCGCGAGCGGCTTGGTCTGGATTTGTTGCGTGAGGCAATTGCCGAGCGTCTGCTGCCGCAGTTCGCGGAACAGGATCTGACCTTGCCGCCGTCGGCCGCGCGCCTGCGCGCGCAATTGTTCACCCATCATGCTGTGCGCGGCGAAACGGTCGACGAGCACGGAAACTTTCATTTGCGGGTGGCGATGCCCTACGCAAGGCTGCATGGGCTTTGCGAAGCAGCCGGCGTCATGCCGCCGCCATCCCCGCACGTCATTGAGGAATGGGAGGGCCGTCCATGAGCAGATCCGTGCGGACCTGTTCATAGGGTCCCAACATCCCTAAAATTCGCGTCTCGCTGGAGACTGCATCAGCATCGGCAGACAGCCGGCCATCCCGCCGGGACGCTATCTCGTTTCGCCCGCATCGCAGCGCGGGTCTTAAGCACGAATACCAGGATTGAGGAGTCTTAAATGGCTTGGAATGAGCCCGGCCCCGGTCGCGACCCATGGAATCAGGGACCTAAGCGTGGTGACAACAAGAAGCCCCCGCAGCTGGACGATATTCTGAAGCGTTTGAAGGAACGCTTCGGCGGCAAGGGTGGTGGTGGTGGCTCCTCGGGCGGGGGGCTGCCGAAGAACCTGCCGGCGGGACTGATCGGCCTCGGCGCGATCGTGATCGTGGGGCTGTGGCTGGCCTCAGGTGCGTACGTGGTCGACGAGCAGGAACGCGCCGTGGTGTTGCGCTTCGGCCAGCATATCGACACGACCTCGCCGGGTTTGCACTGGCACCTGCCGTGGCCGATCGAGGATGTCGAGATCGTCAACGTCACCGGCGTGCGTTCGGTGCGCGAGGAAGCGACGATGCTGACGCAGGACGAGAACATCGTCGACGTCGAGTTGTCGGTGCAATACCGCGTGTCGAACGTCGAGGAATATGTGTTCCAGATCGTGGACCCGGACCTGACGCTGAAGCAGGCGACCAAGGCCGCCGTGCGGCAGGTGGTCGGCCAGAGCAAGATGGATTTCATCCTGACCGATGGACGCGAGGAAGTCGCGGACGAAACCAAGCGCGTCCTGCAGGAACTGCTTGATCAGTACAAGGCCGGTCTGGTCGTGACGGAAGTCAACTTGCAGCAGGCCCAGCCACCGGAACCGGTGCAGGCCTCGTTTGCCGACGCGATCAAGGCGCGCGAGGATCAGGCGCGGCTCAAGAACGAAGCCGAGGCCTACGCCAATGCTCGCCTGCCGCGCGCGCGCGGTGCAGCGGCGCGACAGATCGCCGAAGCCACCGGCTATCGCGAACAGGTCGTGGCCAAGGCCGAGGGTGATGCTTCGCGCTTCGATCAGCTGCTGACCGAATATCGCAAGGCGAAGAATGTCACCAAGGAACGTCTGTATCTGGACATGATGAAGAGCGTGCTCGGCGGGTCGAGCAAGATTCTGATCGATGCCGACAAGAGCAATCCGATGCTGTACCTGCCGCTAGACCAGATGCTGAAGAATGCGCCGCGCAAGAGTAGTGGCGGTGATCCGGACTACGTCACGATCCCGACGCCACCGTCGTCAAGCAGCAGCGGCAGTGATAGCAGTGCAGCCGAAGACAATGCGCGTTCGCGCGACCGGAGCCGCCCATGAAGAACAGCACGCTCATCACGATTGGCCTCGTCCTGGTTCTGGCATGGGTGTTGGTCAACAGCTTCTTTATCGTCGATCAGCGCCAGCGCGCCGTCATGTTCCGCTTTGGTGAACTGACTGAAGCCAACTTTGCGCCCGGATTGCACCTGAAACTGCCGATCGTGCAGACGGTGCGGACCTTCGACGGGCGCGTGCTGACGCTCGACAACCAGACCGAGAACTTCCTCACGGTCGAGAAGAAGAACGTCGAGGTCGATTACTACGTGAAATGGCGGATCGATGACGCGGCGACCTACTACCGCGCGACCACCGGCCAGGAGCTGGTGGCGATGGACCGCCTTGCCAGCATCGTCAACCGCGGCCTGCGTGACGAATTCGGTTCGCGCACGATCCAGCAGGCCGTATCGGACGAACGCAACGACATCATGTCGGCGATGCGCGAGTCGGTCAGCAGCAAGGTCAAAGAGCTCGGCATCAGCATCGTCGATATCCGCATCAAGTCGATCAACCTGCCGAAGACGGTCAGCGACTCGGTTTATGACCGCATGCGTGCCGAACGGGCGCGCGTTGCGGCCGACTTGCGTGCGCGCGGTGCCGAAGAGGGCGAAAAGCTTCGCGCCACCGCGGACCGCGAGGCGCAAGTCACGCTGGCCGATGCGTACAAGACTGCGGAAGGCCTGAAAGGTGAGGGTGATGCCAAGGCCGCGGATATCTACGCCAAGGCCTACGGGCAAGATCCCGAGTTCTATCGCTTCTACCGCACGCTCAATGTCTATCACGACACCCTGGGCGCGCAGGGCGATGTCATGGTGCTGCAGTCCGACAGTCCGTTCTTCAAGCTGTTCAAGAACGGAACGCCGTGAATTTCGACTGGCGCGAGCTGCTGCGCGTCCTGGCGTTGGTCATGGTGATCGAAGGGTTGTTGCCGTTTGCGGCACCGTCGCACTGGCGCCGCACGCTGTTCACGATCGCGCAATTCGAGAATCGCAACATGCGACTGATCGGTTTGGCCAGCATCGTGATCGGTTTGGTCGTGCTGCAGCTTGTTTCGCAATAAAGGAAGCGTTTCGACGATGAAGAAGTGGATGCTGCCGGTTGGCGTGGAAGAAGCACTGCCGCCGGTTTCATGGCAGATTGAAGATCTGCGCCGCAAGCTGCTCGATCACTATCGCAAGAGTGGTTACGAGCTCGTGCATCCGCCGCTGATCGAGCATCTCGATGCGCTGCTGACCGGTACGGCGCAGGACATCGAGCAGCAGATCTTCAAGCTCACCGATCCGGCCAGTGGTCGCCTGCTCGGCCTGCGCGCCGACATGACGCCGCAGGCTGCGCGCATTGCCGCGCGCCATTACGCCGACCAGAAGATCGTGCGCCTGTGCTATCTCGGCACCGTGCTGCGTTCGCAGGCCGGCAGCCTTGGGGGGCCGCGTTCGCCGCGTCAGGTCGGTTGCGAGATCTTCGGCGAGGCGGGTGTCGCCGCCGATCTTGAAGTGCTGCGCGTAATGCTGAAGACGCTGAAGCTCGCCGGCATGAAGAAGGTCCATCTCGATCTCGGTCACGTCGGCATCTACCGCGCAGTGATTGCCAAGCTCAAGCTCGATGCCGGCAACGAGGCGGCATTGTTCGATATCGTGCGGCGTAAATCACACCCAGATCTTGAGGAATTCGTGCGCTTGCGCGGCCTGAAGCCGGGCGTCGCCAAGGCGATTTCGGAGTTGCTTGATCTGAACGGTGGCGTCGAAGTGCTGGCACGGGCGCGCGAGGTGCTGAAGGGCGCTGGCGAGGAAACGCTCGCTGCGTTGAAATTGGTCGACAGGATCGTGCGCGAACTGCGCGCCGAAATGCCGAAGCTGCCGATCCATATCGATCTGGCCGAATTGCGCGGTTACAGCTATCACACCGGCATGGTGTTCGCCGCGTTCGTGCCCGGACACGGTCGCGAGATCGCGCGTGGCGGTCGCTACGATGGCGTTGGCCACGAATTCGGTGCGCCGCGACCGGCGACCGGCTTCTCCGCCGATCTCAATGAATTGCTGCGTCTGGGCGCGTAGTGTATTTCGTATTTCTCGCGATCCTGAAACCGGATCGCTGTTCTAGGTGAAGGAAGTATTTATGGGCAAGACCGCCGTCATCATCGGTGCGCCGCGTTCGTGTCTCGACGCGAACGCAATGCAACGGGGGCATCGCCCCATTGAGCACCTGGAGTTGAACCATGGGTAAGACCGTCGTCATCATCGGGGCTCAATGGGGTGATGAGGGCAAGGGCAAGGTCGTTGACTTGCTCACCGATCGCGTCCAGGCGGTCGTGCGTTTCCAGGGTGGCCACAATGCTGGCCATACGCTGGTCATCAACGGCGTCAAGACCGCGTTGAACCTGATTCCGTCCGGCATCATGCGGCCCGGAGTCGCCTGCCTCATCGGCAATGGCGTGGTGCTGTCGTTGCCGGATCTGGTCAAGGAAATCGAGAAGGTCGAAGCCACCGGCGCGTCGGTGCGTGAACGTCTGTTCATCTCCGAAGCTGCACCACTGGTGTTGCCGGTCCATGCACGGCTCGATCAGGCACGCGAACTGGCACGTGGCGAGAACAAGATCGGCACGACCGGCAAGGGCATTGGTCCAGCCTACGAAGACAAGGTCGCGCGTCGCGCAGTCCGCGTTGGCGACCTGTTCTCGCGCGAGCTGCTCGCCGCCAAGCTCGGCGAATTGCTCGCGTACCACAACTTCGTGCTGCAGAACTTCTACAAGGAAGAGCCGGTCGATTTCCAGCAGACGCTGGATTCATTGCTCGGCTTCGCCGACATCATCAAGCCGATGGTTGCCGACGTCACCGAGCGGCTGCGCCTGCATCTGCGCCGCGGTGACAACGTGTTGTTCGAAGGCGCGCAGGGCGCGCTGCTCGATGTCGATCACGGCACTTATCCATACGTGACCTCGTCGAACACGACCGCTGGCGGCGCCGCGACCGGTACCGGTGTCGGTCCGCGCGAACTCGATTACGTGCTGGGTATCGTCAAGGCGTACGCGACGCGTGTCGGTTCCGGCCCATTCCCGACCGAACTCGGCGACGAGATCGGCCAGCACATCCGTGACAAGGGCGCAGAGTACGGCACCGTCACCAAGCGTCCGCGTCGCTGTGGCTGGTTCGATGCGGTTGCCGCGCGGCGCTCGATCTTCAACAACAGCGTCACCGGCCTGTGCGTGACCAAGCTCGACGTGCTCGATGATCTCGACGTGATCCGCATCTGCACCGGCTACAAGGTCAACGGCCAGCCAGTCGAAGTGCCGCCGATCGGCGCCGAGGGTTTTGCCAAGGTCGAGGTCATCTACGAAGAGTTTCCGGGCTGGAAGACCAACACCTACGGCGTCACGCGTTATGAAGAGCTGCCGGAAAAGGCGCGCACTTATCTGCAGCGCATCGCCGAGATCACCGAAACCGAAATCGCGATCGTCTCGACCGGTCCGGATCGTGATCACACGATGGTGCTGCACAACCCGTTTGATTGATCGAGCGGGGAACCGCAACGATGGAGAGCCGGCGCAATGCCGGCTCTCTCGTTTTTAGTGCAACTGACTGACTTTTGCCGGACCGCCAGCGAGCGGCAGCTCGATCAGCATGCCATCCCGTGCCATCAGCACGCCGTCCTTGCGGATGGCGCTGACGCCGCGCAGGAACACGCGCGCCGCGATCGGATTCGGCGGCGGCGGGTTCAGGTGATAGAGCAGCAGCAACGGCACGCCGGCCTCGTTGGCGGATTCCGCGGCCTGCACCGGAGTCGTGTGATAGTCCGGGATGTCAGCCATGATCTTCGCGTAGCGCGGCCGTCCCACTTCTGCGGCGACCGCGCCGATGCGCGCGATCAGGTGATTGTCCTGTGCTTCATGTGCGAGCAGGTCGGCACCGTGCGCGGCCTTGATCAGGTTCTGTGACTTCACGGTGTCGCCACTGATCACCAGCGAACGTCCCTTGTAGTCGAAGCGATAGCCGACCGCCGGTTCGACCGGCCGATGATCGACCGGAAACACCGTGACGTGCAGATCGCCGTCGGTGAATGCCGGGGTCGGCGTGCCGTCGGTGGACAGCGTCAGTGTATGTGCCTGCATCTGCTCCAGCGCCGGCGGCAGAAAGTCGGCGCCGTGGTGCGCGGTGCGATAGCCGGCGTCGAGCGCATAGGCTTCCTGAAACCCGGTCACGACGCGCGCGACACCTTCCGGTCCGTAAACCTGCAAGGGCGTCGGTCGTCCGGCGCCCCAGGTCTGCAGGTTGAACTCACCCAAGTCGCCGATATGGTCGGAATGAAAGTGCGTGAACAGCACCCCGTTGATCCGCTCGCCGGGCATGCGCAGCATGGCCATTGTGTTCCACGAACCCGAGCCGGTGTCGACCACGTAGAAGTGCCCGCCGGCGATGACCGCCAGACACGGTCGCGCGCGATCCGGTGACGGCAGCGGCGATGAGCTGCCACAGACCACGAGGCGCAGGGCATCGTCGGCGAACAATTTCGCAATACGTGCACGGTTGTCGACGTTGTCACGTATCGCCTGATCGACGAGGCGGTCCTGTACGGCCGGAACGTTGACCGCGATGGCGACGACGATGCCGATCGCAATCACTGCAGCCAGCATGAACTTGATGAATCTCATGGTCAGGTCTCCCCCTGTATTCGCATTTTGGGCATGCGCCCCGAGCGCCATTGCCGTGCTAATGTTGACACAGTGTAAACCAAAGACTTTTAATGGTGGCAAGTCCGATGGCAGGACAGCAAGGGGGAGGGATGCGCAAGTCGCTGACAGCGCTGGTGGCCGTCATCGTGTTCATGGTGATGCTCGCGCTGGCCTACGTGTTCGGTCGGCACGACGCGCAGCGTGTCGTCCGTTCTGCACCCACAGGTGCGGCGGCGACGACCGCGCTGAGCGATGCCGATGTGCTGTTTCTCGAAGCGTGGCAACGCGGTTATGCACTCGATGATCTGATCGTGCGTCGCCAACTGGTGCGACGCATGCGCGACACGCTCGTGCAGGAGCATCCGGTACCAACCCCGGACGACGCGACGCTCGGCGCCTGGCTTGCGCAGCATGCAGACCGCTATCAGGTACCGGCCCGCTACAGCTTCGATCAGGTCTACCTCAGTCGCGGCCAGCACGGCGCCAAGCTGCGGGACGCAGCCGCCGTGATTGCAGCGCAGTTACGCGTGGCCCCTGGTGACTTCCAGCGGCTTGGTGATCCGTTCCCGCGCGGCCGGCATGTCGATCGCTTCAGCGCGACGCAGGTCGAAACCGATTTCGGCGGTGTGCTGGCGAGAACCCTCGCCTCACTGCCGCAAGGTCAGTGGCAGGGACCGCTGGCATCGTCGCTAGGATTGCATTTCATCCGCGTCACCGCGGTCGAGCCTGCTCGTGTGCCGACGCTGGACGAGGTGCGCGCGCACCTGGGCATCGACTACCTGCAGGCGCAACAACAACAGATCGTGCGTGACGCACTGCTGAAGCTGCATGCGAAGTTTGCCAACGCACCGCCGCTGCCGCAGGCCGCACCGATGCAAGATGAGGACATGCCGTGAGCCGCAAGACATTTCGTCGCATCGTGACCGCGTCTCTGTTACTGCTGGCTGCCTGTGGCCGGAGCCAGGCACCGGACGCGCAGCAGACCGACCCGCCATCCGCCGGCACGCCGTTCGCAGCCGATGTGACCTGCGACGGCGCCGAAGCGACGCGCAAGAATGCGTACTTCGGCGACATGCACGTGCACACGCTGTATTCGGTCGACGCTTACTTCTTCAACGGCCTCAACGGTCCGCGCGAAGCGTATCGCTTCGCCAAGGGCGAGCCGGAAAGCCTGCCGGTCGGCGAGACCGATCCCTACACTGCCGGTCGCACGATCCAGCTCGACCGGCCGCTCGACTTTGCCGCCGTCACCGATCATTCCGATTTTCTCGGCGACTGGCGGCTGCTGTGTCAGGTCGATGGCGCCCTGCCGATCGGGATCAACGCGGCCTGCAACGTGGTCGGCACTTATCTGCGCAACAACGTCACGACGATCGTCAATGGCGATCAGCCGGCGGCGTTCACTTTGCTGACCGCGGCATTCGCGCCGCTGCCGATCGTCACGTCGATTCCTTGGCAGGACGAGCTGCGCATCGCCGACGAGGAAAACGCGCCGTGCAGCTTCTCGACCTTCCCGGGCTACGAGTGGACCTCGCAGAAGCATCAACAGATGATTCACCGCGACGTTTACTTCAACGGCACCGAGCTGCCGGACGATGTCGCGCATGTTGCGACGCCTGAAGATCTGATCGCGCTGGCAACCGGGCAGCAGACGTCGAGCAATGCCAACGACGACTGGCGCATCTACGACTATCTGGAACAGCACTGTGATCCCGCGCAGGGCTGCCAGACCATGACGATTCCGCACAACTCGAATCAGAGCAACGGCGCGATGTACCTGCCGATCGATCCGGCCACTGGCGTGCCGCAGGGACGCGATGCTGCGCCGCTGACGCAGGCCGACGCGCAGCTGCGCGCCAAATACGACCGCATCATTGAGATCCATCAGCACAAGGGCAATTCCGAATGCGCGGTCGGACTCGGCATCTATGAACAGAGCTTCGATCCGAGTTGCACGCTGGAGTTGGCCAAGAACGTCTGTCGCGGGCTGGCGAGCGATCCGCCCGAATGCAAGCAGGTCTGTACGGGTGATCCCGAGCATGATCCGGATTTCTGCTACCTGACCACCACGCCAACCTTCGCCACTGGCGTCTGCGAGCACGAAGGACACGATGGCACGTCCGGGCCCGATCCGAAGTGCGTCGCGCCGCTCGACATGGCGCGCAACATTCTTGCGGATGGTCTGGCGCTGCGTGACACGCTTGGCGTCAATCCGATGCACATGGGTTTCATCGGCTCGTCGGACACGCACAACGGCGACCCCGGCGACGTCAGCGAACACGGGTATCCGGGCCACGGCGGCATTCTCGACAACGATCCGCGCACGCAGCTCGGCTACTGGGTCTGTGATGGCAAGAACGAGGATCCGAACGATCCCGCGCACTGCACGAACCGCAAGTTCATGGACCGTGCGCGCGGCTTCAATCCCGGCGGGCTGGCCGGCGTCTGGGCGCCGGAAAACACGCGGCAGGCGGTCTGGGATTCGTTCCAGCGTGGGGAGACCTTCGCCACGTCCGGACCGCGCATCCGCATCCGCACGCTCGCAAGCTGGACACCGCCACCCGCCGATATCTGCGATCGATTGTCGGCCGGCGACAATCCGGTCGACACCGGTGAGCTGGCTGGTGCAGTGATGGGTGGCGATCTGCCGCCCAGGCCTGACGGCGCGAAGGCGCCGTACATCGTCGTCTGGGCACAGCAGGACCCGGGTGGTGATGAGCCAGGCCTGCCGCTGCAGAAGCTCGATCTGGTCAAGGGCTGGAGCGACGCCGCCGGCGCCCGCCACGTCAAGGTGTTCGACGCCGTTGCCAAGACCAGCGCGGCGGTCACGCAGCCCTCGCAGAGCGACTGCGGCGTGCAGCCGGCCGGCCATCCGGAACGTCTGTGCACGGTCTGGCGCGACCCGCAGTTCGATGTCCACCAGAACGCGTACTACTACGCACGCGCATTCGAGATCCCGAGCTGTCGCTGGAGCACGCACATGTGCGTCAAGGCGGGTGTGCAGTGCGCCGCCCTGGATCCGGCCAACGGCGTGTTTCCTGCGCAAAGCGGCTTCGCCGGCTATGAAGGCTGCTGTCGTATCGACGGCGCGCCAGGCTCGTTCAAGGGCCGCAACATTTTCGCGACGATCACCGAGCGCGCCTGGGCCTCGCCGATCTGGGCGGATCACCCGTGACGCACCTTGACCATCGCTCATTTTCATTGCGCGTCCCGCTGATGCGACGCGATATCCGGAGTCCGGCGTGATCCAGAATTTTCGCGACAAGCTGTGCGTCATCACCGGCGGTTCGAGCGGCATCGGCTATGCGATCGCCGAACGCCTTGCGCGTGAGCGCGCGCGTCTGTTGCTGGTGGCGCGTGACACGACGGCATTGCAGGCCGCTGCCGAGCAGTTGCGTGCCGCCGGTGCTGCCGAGGTACAGACGCTCAGCGCCGATGTCGCATCGGACGCCGACATGCAGAAGCTGGCGCCCGCGATCGCAGCGATGGGCGAAGCCGCCGATCTGGTCGTCAACAGTGCCGGTATCGTCAGCGGCGGCCTGCTCAGCGACGTGCCGATGGAGGAGTGGCGACGCCTGCATGAGGTCAACGTGCTGGGCCTCTTGCGCGTACTGCACGCGTGCTTGCCGGCGATGCAGGCACGCGCGGCGCACGGTGCGGATGGCGGGCACCTGGTCAATATCGCCTCGGCCGCCGGTCTCGTCAGCTTTCCGGGACTGTCGGCTTATGGCGCGACCAAGTCCGCGGTCGTCACGCTCAGCGAAAGCCTGCGCCTGGAGCTGGCGTCGAGCGGGATTGGCGTGACGATGGTCTGTCCGGGCTTCGTGCAGACGCCGATCGCCAGCAAGTTCCGTCTGTTCGGGCGCATGGACAACGAACGCACGCAACGCTTTGTCCGCGACTGGTTCGCGCGCAATCGGCTCAGCGCCGATACCGTTGCCGACAAGACACTGGCTGCGGTGCGTCGCAACAAGCGGCTGGTCGTGGTCGGCCGTGACGCGGTATCCGGTTACTGGACGCAACGCCTGTCGCCGGGCTTGCTGGAACGTGTACTGCGCCGCGCCGCGCCGTCGACGCGCCAGCGCTCGGCGGCGTGATCGCAACCGGATCGACCACCACACCGTATTGACGCCGCTACGCGGCGGGGACCTGCACATGAATCGTCGTGACTTCATCAAGACCGTCGCCGCCGGCAGTGCGGCGACACTCGCCGCCGAAAAGCTGGGCGCGGCGCCTGCGCAGCCGGTCGCGGCGCCAACCGTGGCAGCGTCGCCGGCGGCATCTCCGGCGGTCGTCCGGCGCAAGCGGCCGAACATTCTGTTGATCATGTCGGACCAGGAACGCGGCGGCGCCGATCTGCCGGCCGGCCTCGGCCTCGAAGCGCACGAATGGATTGCCGCGCGCGGTACCAGGTTCACGAATTTCAACGTCAACACGACGCCGTGTTCGCCATCGCGTTCCAATCTCTATACCGGTCAGCACACGCAGCTCAATGGCGTGATCACCAACGTTGGCGCGCCGCCGTTTCCGGAAATGAAACCGGACGTGCCGACGCTTGGCCATATGCTGCGCGCGCAGGGCTACAACTGCGCGTACAAAGGCAAATGGCATTTGTCCGATCTGCCCGGTGGTGACGCCGTGCGCTATGGCCACAAGCCGAGCGCGCGTGATGCGCTCGAACCGTTCGGCTTTTCCGACCACAGCGATGTGCCGATCGCCGATGGCGGCACCTGGGCAGGTTTCCGGCTCGACGGGCAAGTCGCTGCCGAAGCGTGTCAGTGGTTGCATGACAAGGGTCGCGGTCAGCAGCAGCCGTGGTTTCTGGCGGTGAATTTCGTCAACCCGCACGACGTCGTATTCGCCGACGATGTCGATCATTCGCAGTCACGTTCACGGCTGGATCGCGACTTCCTGTCGCCGGTGTCGCCGCCGCCGACCGACGCGCTGTACGCGAAGTCCTGGGACCTGCCGATGCCGAAGAGCTACTACCTCGACACGCTGGCTGGCAAGCCGTGGGCGCAAACTTCATATGTCGACTTCTGCAATGCCTGCTACGGTCACATCGATCCGAACGATGAAGCGCGCTGGCGCCGCTACCAGAGCTACTACTTCAACTGCATCCGCGACGTCGACCGCCACGCGCTGACGGTGTTACGCACGCTCGAATCACTGCAGCTCGATGGCGACACCATCGTCGTCTACGTCGCCGATCACGGCGAGATGGCCGGTGCGCATCGTCTGCGCCAGAAAGGGCCGCACATGTACAAGGAGAACGTG
>DATCXY010000471.1:0-5233 GCA_036570585.1 Solimonas sp.
GCAGGCTGCTGGCGCTTTGCTGGATTTCTTCGCGCGTCAGGCGATCGTTGGTGAGCGCAATGCAGATCGGATAGATCGCGAACGCGAGGCCGCCGAACATGAACAGCAGCACAAACAGCAGCGCGTGCCAGGAGGCACCGAACAGTGCGCCGAGCCATGCGGCCGCCGACGCGCCGGCGGTGATCACCAACAGCACGCGACGCCGGTCCCGGCTGCCATCCGACCAGCGCCCGATCGGCCACTGCAGCAGCGCACCGCCGATGATCGTGATCGACATGAAATGCGCAGTGCCGGTCTCGCTGAAACCGAAGCGTTGCGCCGATGCGGCGCCGAGTCCCCAGAACGCGCCCAGTGCCAGACCTGCTGCGAACGCGCCGGCGATCCCGGTCGGCGCCTTGCGGTAAAGCGCCTGCAGACTCAGGTGTGGCGTGTGCACCGGCAGCGGTTGGGGAATCGAGGTCAGCGCCACCGGCACCAGTGACAGCGACACCAGAATCGCGACGATGCCGAACAACTGAAAGCCCGACACCGGATATAGCGCGAGCAGGAACTGCCCGGCGGTGAGGGCCGTGAAGTTGACGACCATGTAGCTCGCGAATACGCGGCTGCGTTGCTCGGGCGCGGCGCGTGTGTTGAGCCAGCTTTCGACCACGGTGTAGAGCCCGACCATGCACGCGCCGGTGATGACACGCAGCATGGCCCAGAACAGTGGCGAGACGAACAGCGCATGCAGGATCGCGGTGGTCGAGGCGCAGGCGGCGAAGATCGCGAACGCGCGGACGTGGCCGACGCGATGGATGATGCGTGGGTTGATGTAGGTGCCGAGCAGGTAGCCGACGAAGTACGCCGACATCACCAGGCCGAGCACGTTCGGCGCAAAACCTTCGAGCCCGCCGCGCACCGCGAGCAGCGTACCGAACAGGCCGGTGCCGGTCAGCAGCAACGCCGTGCCGAGCAATAGCGAAGACAGCGAATAAAGGTGGCGGATCATCGCCGGCGATTCTGCCGGCGCGCTGCAGTCGCGAGCCTGAATGGCCCGCGACTCGGCCGCTGTCGTGATGCGGATGCGTTACGCGCTTGCCAGATGCGTCGTTTCGCTCGGCGATACCGATTCGAGGAAGTCCTCGCCCCAGCGCCGGTTGTCGTAGTGGCGGACGATGTCGAACAGTTGTCGTAGCCGCGCTTCGGCTTCGGCCTGCCCGATGTTGAGGCCGATGTAGCAGGCATTCTTCAGGTCTTCGATGTCGTGCGGGTTGGTGAGGATCGCGCCCTTGAGTTCGGCGGCAGCACCGGCAAACTCCGACAGCACCAGCACGCCGCGGCCGCCGGACAGGCCTTGCGTCGCGACGTATTCCTTGCAGACCAGATTGAGGCCATCGCGCAGCGGCGTGATCCACATCAGGTCGGCCATCGCGTAATAGGCGACCACTTCGTGGAACGGCAGCGCGCGCGCGAAGAACTGCACCGGTGTCCAGCCGACGCGCGAGAAACGACCATTGATGCGGCCGACCGCTTCTTCGATATTGCGTTGCAGCTGGCGGTAGACGGTCATCTCCTTGGCCGCCGGTACGCAGACCGTGATCAGCGTGACCTTGCCGACCAGCTCTGGATGCTCGTTGAGCAGCTGCTCGAACGCACCGAGTTTTTCCAGCGTGCCCTTGGTGTAGTCGAGCCGTTCGATCGACAGGATCAGGCGCTGACCCTTCAGCGATGCACGAAGATCGGCCATGCGCTTCTGCACATCCTGACGTGCGAGTGCTTCGGCGACGCGATCCATGTCGATGCCGACCGGATGTGCGCCGAGGCGGATATGACGATCGCCGACCGCAATCTCGGTGGTGTAGTGCTCGAGACCGACCGCGCAACCATAGGTCACGAAACGCGGCGCGCAACTTTGCCGTTCGACGACCTTGACCGGCGCTGCACCGCGCACGACATCAACGAAGTTCTCGACCTGGCGCGGAATGTGGAAGCCGATGTAATCACACTGCAGCAGGCTGCCGATGATCGCGCGCCGCCAAGGCACCACGTTGAACACGTCCGCCGACGGGAAGTAGGTGTGATGGAAGAACGCGATCTTCAAATCGGGGCGCAGCTCGCGCAGCGCCGCCGGCACCATCCACAGGTTGTAGTCGTGCAGCCAGACCGTTGCGCCTTCCGCAGCTTCGGCGGCGGTACGCTGCGCGAAAGCAAGATTGACGCGGCAGAAGATCTGCCAGTGATCCTCGCGAAAGCGCGCGCGTTCCCAGAAGGTATGCAGCATCGGCCAGAACGCTTCCTTGGAAAAATGCCGATAGAACACATCGACATCCTGCTTCGACAGCGGCACGCGCGCGGCGGTCAGGTGCGGATAGCGCTTGGCATCGACCGGCGTGTGCAACTCGAACGGCCCCCGCTTCGGATCATCGACCGCCCACGCCACCCAGGCGCCGCGCCGGCCGTCGGCAAAAAAACTCAGCAGTGTCGGCAGGATGCCGTTCGGCGATGTCGGCGAGCGGCGAATGAGCTTGCCGTTTTCGAAGAACTCCTCGTACGGCAGGCGGTGATAGACGATCACCAGATCGGATTTGCCGGTCTCATGCGAAGGATTGGCGTGTGCGTCGATGCCCTCGTCGCCGAGAAAGCCGAAATGCGTGATCGCCTGCAGGATGCCGCCGCAGCCGCGCGCCGTCGCATGCAACACGAACGTATCGCTCTGGGTCGCTTCGAGTAGAGCCGGTTCGGATTCGGCGACGCAGACGCCCTTGAACGGCTGCTGGTACATCGCAAGGTCATTGAGCGTGTCGCCGGCCACCAGCACACGCTCAGGGTCCATGCTCAGGTGCTCGACCAGCCGTTTCAGTGTCGCGCCCTTGTTGACGCCTCGCGGCAGGATGTCGAGATACAGGCCGGCCGAATACCGCAGATCGCAACCGAGCTTCTCGATCGCCTGTTTCAGTTCGTCGCTGACTTCGGCTTCGCCGCAGTAGTACGAATAGCGCCGCTCCTGCGGCACGTCCTGACGTTGCAGGCCAAAGCTTTGCAGCGCTTCGGCAATGACCGAATCGCCCGGCCAGTGTTCGCCAATCTGCGATTGCAGCGGCTGGATCGGTTGCAGGGTATGACCATCGACGACGGTCGCGCCGACGTCACAGATGATGTAATCAGGCGTCGGAATGGCGGGGTCCGACAACAGCGGCAGCACGGATTCGAGGCCGCGGCCGGTCACAAAGGCGAGGCGGATATCCGGATGGCGACTGACGAGTTGATAGAGACGTTGACGAGCTTCCGGGCTCCCCCCCAGAAACGTCCCGTCGAGATCGGTGGCAAGCAGCATGCGCGCTCTCCCTATGGTGGTAGTGGATTTCGCGCCGCAAAGACGGCACAGAAGCGGTTTATTGTAACAATTTATTGAAATTAATCAATTTAATCATATAAAATTTGTAATTTATCGCTAGGATAAATTACATGGAGTGAAGATAAATATCTAATTTATAGAATACGTTATTGACTGGAAATTTTTAAATCATCAAGAAAACGACAACAACGAAATTTAGCTCAAGACATCGCTTCGGGCGTGATGGACGCCCCCGATTACAGCCATGCGGCGACTTCATCCGCGGCGCGCTCGCCGGATCGCACCGCACCATCGAAGTAACCGTTCCAGATTTCGGCAGTCTCGGTGCCGGCCCAGTGCAGACGCCCGATCGGTGCGCGCAGGGCCTCGCCGTAATCGAGCCACACGCCGGGCGGGAAGTAGCCGGCGTAGCAGCCGCGCGTCCATTCTTCGGCGGCCCAGCTCTGCTCGATGTACTCGAGCGGATTGCGCGCCGCCTCGCCGTAGTAGCGCACGAAGCTGTCGATCGTGCCCTGGCGACGCTGATCCGCTGTCTGCCGCAATGCCTTGCGGCCGTCCTCGCCTTCGATGAAACCCATCATCACGCCGACGCTGCCATCCGGCGGCGAATTGTCGAAGGTCAGCTTGACCGGCCCGGTGTCACTGGTGGCCTGGCCGTTCAAGCCTGCCTCGCGCCAGAACGGCGTCGGGTAGACGCACTGCACCTTGATCACCGTGCCCATCGGCACGCGCTGCGTGAGCTGATCGCGCAGGCCATCGAGCGCCGGCGCATAGCGGATGCGGCCGGCCAGCGTCGGCGGAATCGCGACGATCGTGCGTTGCGCGCGCACGCTGAAATTCGCGCTGCGGACGACGACGGCTGCATCGTCATGTTCGATCCGTTCGACCGGTGCCTGCAGCAGCACGCGGTGGCCCAGCTCGGCAGCCATCGCCAGTGCAATGCGCTGCGAGCCGCCGGCGATCCGTGAATCCTGCGCGCCGCCTTCGGTATTGATCAGGTTGTCGAGCGAGCCAGCCGAGTGGATGTAGAACAGGACGTGCAGCAACGACAGGTCGCGCGGCTGCGCCGAGAACACCGACTCGATCGCGAGTTGCAGCAGCGCCTTGCCGTTGGTGCTCAACAAGTTGGCGTCGATCCAGGTCTGGAACGTCTGGCTGTCCCATTCGACCGCCTTTGGCGCCGTCCACGGCGCATCGAGCGGCACGTCGGCCGCCATGCCGTTGAGGCGGATGATGGCGATCTGCGCTTCGGCCGCGCCGACCAGCGCGCCCGGCGGAATGCGGCCGGAATATTCGCTGCGCCGCGCGTCGCGAAAGTCGACGAGCTTGCCGTCGTTATAAGTCTTGAAGGTCGACAGGCCGAGCTCGTCGATCAGCGCCAGCACGCGATCCTGTGTCGGCCCGACCCACTGGCCGCCAACCTCGACGACGGTGCCCGGTGTCGCGCCGCTCGCGGTCACGGCGTGGTTGAGCGAGCGTCCGCCGACCCGATCGCGTGCCTCGACGACGAGCACGTCATGGCCCGCCGCAAGCAGTTTGCGCGCCGCGCTCAGCCCCGCGAGACCGGCGCCGACGATCACGACGTCGGTGTGGAACTCGCCTTGTGTCGCACCGCCATCAGCGGCTTGCGCGGCGCTGATCGGGCTGCTGTTGCCGCAGCCGGGCAGCAGTGCGCTGCCGAGCGCGGCGGCGCCGGTCAGCACCTGACGGCGGGTGAGGTCGGGGAATTCAGACATGCCTTTGCTCCTGAGGATCAGCGGACCAGATCGGCCCAGACCGCCGTTTCCAGATAATCGTTTTCGAGCGGATCGCCGCTGCCCGGCGCGAGCGCAGCGCCGGTCGCGGTCAGTGCTGCGCGCGAGGCGTCATCGGTCACCCAAGGCGCGAGCGCCAGGA
>DATCXY010000472.1:0-3363 GCA_036570585.1 Solimonas sp.
GGCGCGCCGGCCGGGGTGACGCCGAAGTTTCTGGCCGCGATCGGCGACATGTCCGGCCCGATGGGGCCGTTCGCGGGCATCGCCGCCGGTGCCGACGGCACGCTGTATGTATCCGGCGACGCGGAAGGCAGCGTGCTCGCGGTTCGGCCGGCGTAAATCGCACGAGCGATCGACGTGGCCACGACTTGCTATTCGACATCGTTGTACACTAGCGCCTGAAGTTCGGGTCGCAGTGGATTGACTTGTTTTGGTTCATGCGACCAATATCGGCACAACTCGCGCTGCGCGTCATTCGATCGTTTTCAGGCTCGATTCGGCGGCTCGGCTGATTTTCCGCAAGCGTGCCGTCGCGGCTCTTGCGCATGCCCGTGCCGAGTGGTCGATGAATTGTCAGCAGCCTGCGCGATTGCTGCGTCCGATGCAGAACGAACGGAAACTGGCCCGCCCGATCGTCGCAAAATTTTCCTTGAGGCCGGAGGATGTCATGAGCGAGACCGCCAGGAATCTGGATCAGATCGTTGCCAGGCAGAACGAAGAACTCGCCGAAGCGATGACGTTCGGCGTCGATGCCTACACGTCCGAAGCCTACCTGCGTGCCGAGCGCGACAAGCTCTGGTGCAAGGTCTGGCTGCAGGTCGGCCGTGTCGAGGATCTGCCGGAGGTCGGCAGCTATCTGACCTACGACATCCTCGACGATTCGATCATCGTCGTGCGCACCGGGCCGGATGCCTACAAGGCGTTCTACAACGTCTGCACGCATCGCGGCCGCAAGCTGATCGATACGCCGCCGGGGGCCAAGCAGGCGATGGGCAAGCGCGCCGCGTTCGTCTGCCCGTTCCATGGCTGGGCGTTCAACCTCAACGGCGACTGCACGCGCATCCGCGAGAAGGACGATTGGGGTGGCGCGCTGACCGATGCCAACACGCGGCTCGGCGAGGTCAAGATCGATACCTGGGGCGGCTGGGTCTGGATCAACATGGATCCGGATTGTGTATCGCTGCGAGAGTATCTGGAGCCGGCGGCCGGCATGCTGGATCCGTTCGAGCTGCAGAACATGCGCGTGCGCTGGCGTCGCTGGGTGATCTTCGACTGCAACTGGAAGGTCGCCGCCGAGGCATTCAACGAGATCTATCACGTCGACGTCACGCATCCGGAGTTCATGCAGTTTGGCGAATTCCGCGGCTGGGCCAAGGCGCAGGGCCTGCACAGCAACATCGGCTACGACGCGCCGAAGAACGTCGATGCCAACCAGCAGGCGAAACTGCGGATCGGCTCAGGTGACGCACGCGTGTCGACTGCGCAGATGCAGAATTTCACCTGGGAGCAGGTCAACACCAATACCACGCGCACGCTGGTCGACGCCGCGAACCGGCTGGCCAGCGAACTGCCGGAAGGCACCCCGCCCGGCGAGGTGCTGATGCACTGGCTGAAGTCGGCACGCGAGGCCGATGCCGCGCGCGGCGTGATCTGGCCGATGGTCGATCCCGCGCACGTCGGCAAGAGCGGTACGGCCTGGCAGATCTTCCCGAACTTCCAGATCGGCCATGCCGTCAACAATGCGCTCTGCTACAACTTCAAACCGCATAGCGACGATCCGAACAAGTGCTGCTTCGAAGTCGCCGTCTACGAGCTGTTCGCCAAGGGCGAAGAGCCGAAGACCGAATGGGAATACACGCCGGTCGGCGATGCGCGCTGGCGCACGGTATTGCCGCAGGATTTCTCGAACATGGCGGCGGTACAGCAGGGAATGAAGTCGCGCGGTTTCAAGGGCGCGAAACCGAACCCCTATCGTGAGCGGGCCATCACCAGCCTGCACCGCAATCTGGCTCGGTATCTGGGCACGGCCGAGCCCGGCAAGCTCAAGTAAGAAAATCCGGTGTCCGGGTGCAGCGTCCGCTGTGCCCGGACAAGTGCTGGAAGAACGATCGTTGGTCATCGTTACGAAGCGGCCGACCGCTGTATTGGAGAACGTGGCATGACATTTTCAACCCGGGATCTGAACCCGCGCATCGCAACCGAGATTCGTTCGGACAAGGAAACGCTGTTGAGCGGCAAGCACAGTGCCAGGATGCGTGAGCTGCTCGAACAGCGCGGCGTGCTGGTATTTCCGCAGATCAATTTCGACGATGACGAGCAGGTGGCATTTACCAAGTCACTCGGTACGTTCGCGCCGGAAATGGCCGGCGAGATCATCTACAAGGTGACGCTCGACACCAACGCCAATTCAAGAGCCGACTATCTGAAGGGCTCGCTGTACTGGCATATCGACGGCACCATGAACGACGTGCCGATCCTGGCCTCGTTGCTGTCGATGAAGCAGTTGCCGTCGACCGGTGGCGGCGATACCGAGTTCTGCAACACCTATGCGGCATACGACGATCTGTCCGAGGCGGACAAGGCGGCGTACAGCCAGCTCAAGGCCATGCACTCGGCCTGGAACACCCTGTTCTACTACGATCCGGAACCGAACATCGAAGTGCTGCGCGGCATGATGCGGATCGGCGATCGTGAACTGCCGCTGGTCTGGAACCATCGTTCGGGGCGCAAGTCGCTGGTGATCGGCGCCACCGCACGCCACATCGTCGACATGGATTTCAAGAAGAGCGCCGAGCTGCTCGTGCAGCTGCGCGACTGGGCGACGCAGCCGCAGTTCGTCTATCGCCACAAGTGGTCGATCGGCGACCTGGTGATCTGGGACAACACCGGCACCATGCACCGCGCGACCCCATACGACCCGAAGTCCGGCCGCATGCTGCACCGGACCAAACTGGCGGGCGAAGAAGCCTTCGCCTGAGTGACGACCGGGTCATGCACCCGATCGCGAGCCAGCGATGACAGTCCCGACCGCCACCGATATCCCGACTCGGGTGGTGGTCGGTTTTCAGCTGCGAATCGGCCGCGCCCGTTTCGCAACAGTGTTCCGGCGGCGCCTTGAGAGCCGCCGAACTCGCCAGGGCCAGGCGCTTGCCGAATCAATGGCAGGCGTCACCGGCACTGTGCGCAACAAGCGGCGTGCCGATCCGGGTGCCGGACAGCGAAGCGAGCTTTGGGTCGCTTCGCTGACATTCAAAACACGGTGAACACGGCTTGCCTCGAACCGGCCTGACAGCGGGATCTGGAGGGCCACCACCGAAACACAGGCCGCAACGGCGGCATGGAGAAATGATGAACACATTGAGCTTATGGAGCGGCAGTGCGCTGCTCGCGATCTCGACCGTGGCGATGGCGCAGGACGCCGTGCCCCCATCTTCGCCCAGCCCGGAATCAGAAACTGCGCCGACTCAGCCGCAAGCTGCCACGTCGGCGGCAGAGACCGCCCAGGTCAATGATGTCAACGACGACGATGGCCTCGCCGAAGTGGTC
>DATCXY010000473.1:0-18064 GCA_036570585.1 Solimonas sp.
GTCGGCACGACGCCGTGGATCGTCGCCAACTTCAAGGAAACCCAGTTGCGCCACATGCGCATCGGTCAGCCGGTCAGCATCAGGATCGATGCCTATCCGGACCACAAATTCACCGCACGTGTCGACAGTGTGCAGGCAGGCACCGGTTCTGCGTTCAGCCTGCTGCCCGCGGAGAATGCCAGCGGCAACTACGTCAAGGTTGTACAGCGAGTGCCGGTAAAGCTGGTATTCGATCCGCTGCCACCGGCCGAGCTGTATCTCGCCCCCGGCATGTCGGTTGTACCGCGCGTCGACATTCACGATGACAGCGGCGCGCAGCTCTCGCAGAAGGCCGGCTGAAATGGCGGTAGACGGCACCGTTGCGACGCCGAACGTAGCGCGCGCGCCGTATCTGATTGCGCTGGTCTGCGGACTGGCGGCGTTCATGGAGGTGCTCGACACGTCGATCGCCAATGTCTCGCTCGTGCATATCGCCGGTTCATTGTCGGCGAGTCGCGATGAGGCCACCTGGGTGCTGACCTCGTATCTGGTTTCCAACGCGATCATCCTGCCGATGACCGGCTGGCTGGCCGACACCATTGGTCGCAAGCGCTACTACCTGATCTCGATGGCCGTGTTCACGGCCGCCTCGATTCTCTGCGGCATGTCGACCTCCTTGCCGATGCTGATCGCATTTCGCGTACTGCAAGGCATCGCCGGTGGCGCGCTGCAGCCGGTCTCGCAATCGATACTCGCCGATACCTTTCCGGCCGCACAGCGCGGCATGGCGATGGCGATCTACGGCATGGCGGTGATCTCCGGCCCGGCAATCGGACCGACGCTCGGCGGCTACCTGACCGACAACTTCAGCTGGCATTGGATCTTCCTGATCAACGCACCGGTCGGCCTGCTGCTGATCTCGCTGGCCGGCGCGCTGCTGCATGATTCGCCGGCGCAGCTCGCGGCCCAGCAACAACGCAAGGCACGCGGCTTGCGCGTCGACTACATCGGCTTTGCGCTGATCGCGCTCAGCATGGGCGCTTTGCAGATCATGATGGACAAGGGGCAGCAGGAAGACTGGTTGAATTCGCACTTGATTGTCGGACTGCTGGCAACGTTCACGGTCACGACGATTCTGCTCATCTATCGCGAGCTCACCCACGAACACCCGATCATCAATCTGCGTCTGCTGCGCAATCCGAATTTCGCGGTTGCCAACCTGATGATCATCGCGATGGGCATCACGCTGCTCGGCACGACCCTGCTGATGCCACAATTCATGCAGGTGCTGCTCGGCTATTCGGCGCTCGATGCCGGCATGGTGCTGTCACCGGCTGCGGTGCTGAGTGTGCTGATGATGCCGCTGATGGCGCGCCTGTCGACACACCTGGAACCGCGCATCCTGTGCACGATCGGCTTCATCGGCATTGCACTGTCGATGCTCGCACTGACGACCATCAACCTCGACATCACCAACACGCGGCTGGTGCTGCTGCGTATCTTCACGACCATCGGCGTGTCCTTCATTTTCGTGCCGATCCAGATTCTCGCGTTCGCCGGCATCGCGTCGCAGGACATGGGCAGCGCCAGTGCGATCATTAACCTCATGCGCAACATCGGTGGCGGCATGGGGATTTCGATCGTCACCACCTACCTCGCGCGCTCGACGCAGATCGAGCACAGTCATCTGGTCGATCGCGTCAGCATGCTCGATCCGGTCTATCAGAGTACCGTGCACGCACTCGGCAGCGTGATGGGCAGCGAGCAGATGGCGCAGGCCACGATCGCCGACGAAGTCGCGCGCCAGGCCGGTAATCTCGCCTTCATCGACGTCTTCTATTTCCTGGCGGGGACCGCGGTGCTGCTGATTCCGATCATCTGGCTCTCGCGCCGTGTCGACCCGCATCGCGCGCCCCCCGAGGGTGCGCACTGAGCTACGAGACGCCACTTAGTCGAACGTGAAATGCTCCATGCTGCCGCCGGTCGAAAAAGGCTTGATGATGTCGAGAAACACCGCGAACTCCGGTAATCGGCTGAATGCCGCATGAGCGTCGAGCGACCGCCACTCGACCAGCAGCATGAACTTGCCGGGATTTTCGACGCCGCGCCCCATGCGCACCGATTCAACGCCGGGCACACTGCGCAGCACGACCAGTCCACGCTCGGCCATCGCCGTCGCGAAGTCGATCTCCATTCCCGCCCGTATCTGCAGTTCAGCGCGTTCCAGCACCATTATTTTTCTCCTTGATTTTCCTGCTGCGCGACATCGCGCGCGGCGCCTTACAGCAGCGAACCGCCATCGACGGACCAGACCTGGCCAGTGACGAAGCCCGCACGATCCGATGCAAGGTAGGCGACGAGCCCGGATATTTCTTCGGGCACGGCGAACGGCCGGCCGACCAGCGTTCTGCGCTGACGCATCGCGCGATCGGCATCGCTGATCGTGCCGGCGCTTTTGGCAAAGAAAGCATTGTCCGGATGGAAGCGACTGCCGCTGCTGAACGCATCGGCGCTTTTTGCAAACGTCGCATAAGGCGCCACGGCATTGACGCGGATCCCGTGTTGGCCCACTTCCTTGGCCAGCACCGTGGTGAAACTATGCACGGCGCCCTTCATCGCGGAATAAACCGGCAACATGTAGTCGCCCACCAAACCCGCGGTCGAGCCAATGTTGATGATGCTGCCGCAAGCTCGTTCGATCATGCCCGGCAACACGGCGCGCGTCATGCGCAGCACCGTGCCAAAGTTCAGATCGATATCGCCCATCCATTGCGCGGGGTCCGATTCGGCGAACACGCCCTGCGCGACATTGCCACCGACGGCGTTGACCAAAATCGCCGGTGGACCGAACGTCTCGGCGGCAGCAAGAATGTAGGCCGGCGCCGCCGGATCGAGCATGTCGGCGGCGACAAATCGCGCCGATCGGGCACCACGTTCGACGGCCAGCGCAACCACGCGTGCACCGGCCTCGGGATCACGACCGACCGCCAGCAGACTGACCCCTTCCGCCGCCAGTTCCAGTGCGATCGCACGACCGATGTTGGCCGTCGCGCCGGTGACGATCGCCACCTTTCCATTCAGTCCGAGGTCCACGGGCGGCTCCCTTCATTGCCGTTACTGGGGTCCGCCATGCAAGATCACGTGCGGCGGCCGAAGGGGAACTCTGAAGCAAGCACCGCGGCTGCGGCAATGCCGGACTGTTTCGAACGGCGGCCAAGAGATGATGCGATCCGGCCGTGACCAAGCGGGTTAGCCGCTGTGCCGCCCGGCTCGCCATCGCCGCATCATTTCATTGCGCGCAGTCATTTGCGCACCAGCTCGCCGGCAATGAAATTCTGCACCACCGCCTGCTTGAGCAGCTTGGGCGGCAACAGGCCCTGCGCGAGCAGGAAGTCATGGAAGCGCTGCGGATTGAACTTGTCGCCGAGTGCCAGTTCGGCGGCAGCACGGATTCCCATCAAGGCCTGATAACCGACGAAATACGCAGTCGCCTGCCCGGGCATGCGAAACACGTAACGATCGGTTTCCGACTGCGCAAAGCCGGGCGACAGACAGACCTCATGCTGCAGGAAGGTGTCGACCTGCTCGGGCGTGAGCTGGCCAAGATTGACCATCGGGTCGAGGAACGCACGCGCCGCCCGCAGCAGGCGCAATTGCAGGCCAATCAGCTGACCATCGAGCGGAAACGTCGGCTTCATTTCGGCCTCGGCGTACAGCGCCCAACCCTCGACATTGACGCTGTTGAACGCAAACACCGCGCGCGCGGTCGACACGCCGTTTTCGATCATCGCCGCGAATTGCAGCTCGTGACCGGGTCGTGCTTCATGTGCGGTCAACGTCCAGCTGGCGGCCTTGAACGTGAAGTCGTCGGTTTTCAAGTCGCCGCGTCCGGCCTTGCCCGGCACGTTCAGCGGCAACACGAATTCGCCGTACTCGCCGGTATTGCCGATCAGCCGCGGCGGACTCATGAACGGTGCCGGCATCTGCGCCGATTCGGCTTCGCTGGCGAGGCGGATTTTCGCTTCGCGCGCCGGCAATGTGACGGTGTGCTCGCGGCGGATGCTCGCCTCGATCGTCTTCAGCGTGTCGCGATACAGCGGCAGGATCGCATCGCCGCTGATCTGGTCCTTCTTCAGTTCTCGAATGACGTCGCGGTAGTCGTCCGACTTGTAGCCGTTCTGCCTGGCCACCAGCGGCGCCAGCGCACGCATCTCGTTCTGGATCTCGACGAAACTCAGCTGCGCGCGGCGAATCAGTTCATCCGGCGCCAGATCAGTGACGCCGACCTGCTTGAGATTGTCGGCGTAGAGCGCCGGCGGCAGACGATGATCGCTGCGAGCGCGCGGCAGGATCTGCGCACGTGTCCAGTCTTCATAGGCCTTGAGCTGTGCGCTGAGTGTCGCCAACGGCGCTTCATAACCCTTGATGTCGGACGCCGCAAACAATTTGGCAATGCCGTCGATGAAGCGCGGCGCATCGGCAAGATCCTGTTCGACTTCACCGCGATACGGGCCCACCAGTTTCTTGTCGCTGAAGCGTTCCTGCGTCCGCATCTCCGCCAGCTTTGTCAGCGGCGTCGTGCCGGGTTCCAGTCCGGCGTAACGACGCAAACGCAGCAGCGCTGCCGCCTGACGCTCCTTGGGGATCCGTGGATCCAATAGCGCCTTGATCCCGCCGAACACCATTCCGGCGACTGCCTGATATGGCAGCAGCAACTGCTGATTGAGCATCGAGCTTTCGACGCTCTGCTGCGCGGAGTCGATCAGGATGTCGAGATCCTGCAGCACGGCAGCATTGCTCGTCTTGGCGCGTCGTGCCCGCAGTTCGAGGATCGCCGCTTGCAACGCGGCGCGACTGCGTTCATCCACCTTCGGTCCGAGATCGACGATCCTGTCGTCGTAGCCATCGACGCCCAGTTCCGCAGCCGACTCGGGACTGAACTCCGCCATGACCTTGAGCAGCACCTGCGCGTTGCCGTTGCTCTCGGCAACCCAGGCCGGCGGCTCGGCGGCCCACGCGACACCGGCAAACAGCAGCAGCGTGATCAGCAGCAGTTTTTTCATGTCACCCGCTCCGCAGTTACAGCGAATGCCAATTACAGGCCGGCGTTATGCAATACCAGCCTGACGATGACGACCAGCACCGTAATGAACAGGCCAACCATCAGCAGACCAACGACGATGAAGTGCAGTGGATTGCCGTGCGTGAAATCACGGCGGCGATTCTTGCTGCTCTGCACGCCGAACATCGAGGCGGCGACACTCGTCATCGTCTGCCACAGCGTGACCCGCTTGGGCGCGTTATCCGCTTCCGGCTTTTCAGTTTTCATGGCGGGCTATTATCGCGAGCGCGGCTCGCGCTGAACAGGCGGCGTGTCCTCAGGCCCGAGCACAGGCATCAGTAGTCGGCCAGGATCTTGCGCGACGCTGCCAGATCCGCATCTGCCTTGGCCTGGATATCGGAGATCAGCAATTTTTCAAGCTTGCCGCCGATCAACGGAATGCCGCAGCTGACGTTCCACGACAACGTGTTCGCACTACCCTTGCCCTCGTCGGCGAGGCGCATTGTCGCCGCGATCTTGATCGGCACCCCGCGCACTTCGACTTCAAGCTGACCGGTCCTTTTCTTCAGATCCCAGCTATCGCGCTGGGTAATGCTCATTTCCGCCGGCACGAATTTTTTTGCGAAATCCGGCAGCGGCACATTGGCGCTGGCGGTATAGCGAATGCGGATCGTGAACTGGTCCGCTTTCTTCTCATGTTCGAGCACTTCGACATTCTTGAACCCCAGCCCGGCGTACTTGCGCTCGAAGTATTTGCGGTCGCCGAACATCTTGATCACCGTCGCCGACGGTCGCTCGAAGGCCTGCTTTTGTTCATATTTCATATGGGCTCCCTTCAAAAAAAAGCCGCCGGATTGCTCCGGCGGCCTGATCGATACAACTCGTCAGCACGATCGCGGCTTAGCGCGTCGTCATTTTCTGCACCGACGGCGCGGTGAAGTAGCTCGAGTTGAAATGCACGGTGGAATCGATCGGCTTGTCTTCGTTCCATGCGGCGGTGATGAAGTAACGGCCCGAGGTGAAGTGATAGATCACTTCCGGCACGGTCGTCGCCGCCTGGATGTTCGGCGCGCTGATGATGTGACCTTCCTGGAACTGATAGAGCTGGTCACGGTTGTCATAGTCGTCCACCGCGGCGATGGTCCACCCATCTTCGTCGATGTAGAAACGACGGGTCTTGAACGTGTGGCTGGTACCCGGACGCAGATTCGCCTCGACGACCCAGACACGATGCAGTTCATAACGCGGCAGATCCTGATTCAGATGGCGCGGACGGACCAGATCCTTGTACTTGACCTTGTTGCCGGCGATCTTGTTGGAGTCGTACGGAATGTAGAACTCCTTCTTGCCGACGATCTTCCAGGTGTAGCGTTCGAGCACACCATTGAACATGTCGACCTGGTCATAGAACTGGTGACCGTCGGTGCCTTCGTACGGGTTGTCGCAGCAGACCGTCGGGGCACGACGGATGCGCTTCAGGCCCGGCGAATACAGCCAGGCGGCGCGACCATCGGCGCCGGTACCGGTCTTGTCGTGCACGAGGATATACGTACCGGCAAGCCGCGGCGGTGCGACGACGTGCGACAGATATTCCAGATACTCGCCATTGCCGGACGTGATCGCATGCGGATCCTTGATCGACGCATACGGGAACGACACGTCTTCAATGATCTTGGTGAGCTGATAGTCACCGTTTTGCTGCACGATCATCTGGTTGTTGTAGCGAGTCACCGATTCGCCACGCCACTTGAGCTTGTGATTCCAGATCGGCTCGGCGCCCGACTTCGGAATCGGGAACGGGAAGCCTTCCTTGCAGTTGTTCAGATCGTCCGTACCTTTCAGCTCGCAGGTCGTGGCGTTCTTGATCGTGGCATCCATGATCGGCTTCGGCCAGTTGACCACGCGATGCGACGGATACACGTTCATCTTGTAGTCGCTGTACAGGTTCAGCAACTTCTTGTGACCTTCCGTGAGCTTGTCCTCGTACTTGGCCATGTTGGCTTTCGTGATCGTGAACAGCGGCTTTTCGGCATCGATCTTGGGATTGTTCGGGAACTCGCCCTTCAGCGCGCCACGCTGCGGCTCAGGCTCCCATGCGGGAATCGTGCCTTCCTTGTTGCCGGCTTTCTCGGCGCCTATGGGCGTCAGGGTTTTGCCGAGTTCGGCAGCCTCCTGCGCGGAAACCTTTGCGACTGCCGGACCTGCCGTCATGGCCAGGAACAGCGCGCCGGTCAAGAGTGCGTACTGCTTTTTCATCGTCGCTCTCCTCTGGGGATAAGACCACTGCCGCGGTCTTCGTTTTTAAAATTGATCTGCCGATGCTATCGAATCAGTGCCGCGGGAACAATCGAACGTCCGACAACACCCTACTGGCTATACGGCCGACATGGTAGTACCAGATGCGTCGTCGCCATGTGCATCCCGCAGCGCAGCAACCAGCGCCGCGCGCCCGTCGACTTCACAATGCAGCGTCGCCAGCATGATGAACACGCCAGCCAGCCGACGATGCAGGAACACGATTTCACGAGGCGGCACGCGGAAATGCACCGACAGCGCGTTCATCGCCGCGATGCGGCCGCTCCGCATTGGCAGGTCGCTGTCACCCCAGCGATACGCGCCGGCCTTGTTACGCCTCGACGGATCGGACTTGGCATCATCGACCGCCTCGAACGGTTCGACGATCGCCTCGCACATGACGGCGAAAGCATCGAGCGCCGATTGCGGCATTTTGTCACTCATCAAGCCGATCGCCTTGGCGCCGCGCGTCACCTGCTCGCGGTCACGGCACAGCGAACCTTCGACGATGTCAGCGTAGTTTTCGATAAAGCCGCGACCGAACACGCGCGTCGCACCGAAATCCAGCAGCACGATGCGATCATCCTGCGCGCGCGCGCCAGGCCGGAAACGATAATTACCGAAGTGTGGATCGGACTGCACCATGCCCCAGCGGAAGAACTCGTCGAAGAACAGTTCCAGGAATGCGCTGCCGAGCCGATTGCGCCGTGCGAGGCTCAGACCCTGCACCTTCGGATCGCGCACCGAGCAGTTCTCTTCATACGTGGTCGTCAGGATCTGCGGGCTGCTGTATTCGCTGATCACCTGCGGCACGACAAAGCGCGCGTCGTCCTTGAGCCGTTCGCCGAATTGACGCGTGAACTTGGCTTCGGCTTCGTAATCGACTTCGCGATGCAGCATCTCGCGGACTTCGTTGAAGACCGGCTGCAGGTCGAGGCCCTTGGGGGTCAGCCGCGTCATGATCAGCAGACGCGACAGCGTGCGGATATCGCTTTCGATCGCGTCGGCCACGCCGGGATACTGGATCTTCACGCACAGTTCGAGCCCGTCCTTCTTGCGTCGCGCCCGATGCACCTGGCCCAGCGACGCCGCGGCCATCGCCTCGGTATCGATATCGATCTCACGCAGGCGGCTGCGACCGAGGCTGCGCTCGAGCACCGGTGCGACCACGTTCCAGGCCACGGGTGGCGTGTCGTCCTGCAACTGCGACAGCACGACCACCGCTTCTTCGGGCAGAAAGTACTGGCCATACAGCGACAACATCTGGCCGGCTTTCATGACACTGCCTTTCAGCTTGCCGAGCTCGTCAGCCAGAATCTGCGCCTGCCGTTCGTAAAATTCGCGATTCGCGGAATCTCGCGAAATCTCGCCGCGAAAGATATTGGCAAGCGAATGCGCCATGATCTTGGCACCAGCCCCGACGCCCAGTCGCGCCAGCGCGACGCTGCGTTCCAGCGGCTTGGTCTTCAGTGTCACGATGCTAGCCTTGTGCCTGCCTTCCGTTGCCATAAATCATCCAAACCGTGAAATCCCTGACCGAAATTGTCTGGTCACCGTTCCAGCGTGATGCCTTTGCCGCAGATCTGGTCCGTCTCGTCGAACAACATGTCGCCAGCGTCCGCGGTCTGCGCGGTATCGGCTTGAAAACCGGTCTCGCATTGCTGAAAGCCGCGAAACCCGATCTGCTCGACGGCGCCTTGCGGCGCAATGCAGCACAGTTTATCGCCGCGCTGCAACCCCTGTACGAGGACTTCCAGACCGGTCCGGATCGCGACTTTTCGGTCTATTTGCAGAAGCGCGCCGATGATGGCCGAGACGCGTTGTTGGCAGTAGCCGATGCACGGGTCGAAAAGAGTAGCAACGGCGCCTTGCAGGCCGCTTATCGCAAGCTGCGCGGCAGCGTCGAGATCGAAATCGCCGCCGCAATGCCGGCACTCGGCAAGCTGATTCGCGGCTATATGTGAATTCGGATATCGCGCGCGCAAGAAAAACCGGACGACTCGGCGAGTCGCCCGGCAATTTTGGGAGTGATGCGAGCACTGGAGTGGCGCTCAAGTCTTGGATGCACGGACCCTGCAAAAAGTTGCATCGCTTGGCAAATAATCGGGCTGCCGGGCAGAGCGCCGGTTCGGGCGCGATCTGCGCACCCTCTCGATTTGCGTGGGGCTACTGCTCGCCCGTCTCGAAGAACGCCATCAATCGCGGCAGATAGTCGGCGAGCGACCGGTTCGCGTAGTTCCAAGCATGCGTTCCGACGACGTAGCTGTGCCAGCCATAGTCGATGCCGGCGGCGTCGGCAGCCTGCTTGAAGCACAGGTTCGACACATGCAGCAGCGCCTCCAGGGTCACGGTGCCGACCATCGCGGGATCCGTCAGATCGGACCCGCCAGGCAGCCCGGTGCTGGTGTAAAGGTCCACCTCGGTGTCGGCCAGATTGCCGACGATCGACGCCGGATCGTGCGCCTGCCAGTTGGCGGCGTCGGCGACCGGATCGCCGAACGGCGCGAATGGTTGGACGCCGTTGAGACCGGTCATGATCACGGAGATCAAGGTCACTGCGCCGGCGCGGCAAACCGGGTTGTAGTAAATGTCGGCGGCGCCGGAGAACGACGCCACCGCACCGTAGAGCCCGGGATTGCGGGCGGCGTACGACAACGACCCGAAACCGCCTTGGGAGAGGCCGACGATCGCACGGCCTGATCGGTCGTCGATCGTGCGGAAATTCTCGTCGATCCAGCCGACCAGCTCCTGGGTATGGAACGTTTCCCAGTTCGCGACGCCGCGACTGGTCGTCTGGTCGACCCAGTTGGTGTAGAAACCGCCGCCATCGGCATCGAAGGTCCCGTCCGGAATCACGACGATCAGCGGCAGCGATTCCGTCATCTCGACAGTGTCGATGTTGTCGAGCCAGACGTCGGCAGTGTTGCTGGTGCCGGGAAGCGCATAGAGCACCGGATAGTGTCGCTTCGGATGGTGGTCGTAGTCGGTCGGCAGGATGACGTTGATCCGCAGCGGCGTCGTCGCAGACTTCTCCAGCGACGGCGTCGAGACGAGATAGCGCAGCACCCGGTCGTCGTCGGTTTGCATGTCGACGACGTGAATCGCCGTGGATGCACTGCCGGGCGCGGACGACGCGCCGCAGCCACCGATCAGTGCCAAGCACAGCATCAGCGTTGCGCCCGACATCGCGCGCATGCGCGCAAAGACGACGATCGTCGTCCAGATCCTGCGGTAACTCCCCATCAAAGCTCCTCCCGTGAGGACCGTCCAAATGCGTCGCGCCCAACGAAATGTCAGCGATGACAGTGATCTCACTCGACGTCAGCCATTCTTGAGTAGCGCCTTCGCCTCATGGCCAGAGGGGCATAATATCGTCGCAACTATCTGAAGGTAATAGCAGAAAGCTACCGATATTCTTGTCATTTATGGCCATCATCGAATGAAGCGCATACCAACCGAAGACGTATATCGGCCCGCCATTCCCTTGGCCTATGTTCAGCTCATCCTCGATTACGCGGAGCGAAGCGGAGGCTCCCGAGAGAAGCTGGGACAAGGCCTGGGCCTGCCCCGCAATTGTCTCGGTTCTGCCGATGTCCGGGTGTCGCGGCATGATGCGGGCACCATTCTCTTGCGCGCGATCAAGCTCACCGGCAATCCCGGAACGGGTTTCGAGATCGGTCTGGCCAGCAGCATCACGACTCATGGACTCGTCGGCTATGGCCTCATGGCGTCTTCGACGCTGCGCGAAGGCATCGCGTTCGGTTACAAGTTCCTGCCGACGCGTCTTCCTTACCTTCGGCTGGATTTCCACGTCGACGGCCATCAAGCCGTCGTATCGGTCCTGGATGCCGCGGACCTGGGAATCGTGCGAAACCACGCCTTCGAGTTTTTCCTCGTCGGCGTTTACCGATTGTTGCTCCAATGTTCCTTCGGCCTCATGCAGGCAGCGGATGTCGAACTCTGGTGCGACTATCCGCAGCCGAGCTATTACGCAGGCTATCGGCAGCGTCTTCCGCCAATGCGCTTCGGCAAAGCGTCCAATCAGGTACGTTTTCCTGCGGCAATCCTCGACATCGCCTTGCCCATGGCCAATGCCATCGCGGTTTCGCAGGTCACCGCGCAACTGGAACGGGAACTCGCGATCCTCGGCGAAACCGAGGACCTGCTGGCCCGAGTTCGCGCAACGTTGATCAATCGCAACGGCCAGTATCCCGGGCTGGAGGATGTCGCGCAGAAGCTCCACATGTCGCCACGCACGATGCGCCGGAAGATGGCAGGCCACGGGGTCCGTTTCAGAAAAATGCTGGATGATGTGCTGCGACGAGAGGCGATCAAACTGCTGAGCGATTCGAACCTGAGCATCGAACAGATCGCCGATCGGCTGGGCTACTCCGATCCCGCCAACTTCACCCGGGCGTTCCAGCGCTGGACGTCGAGCGCGCCCAGCACTTATCGGCACGGGCAGACCAGGCTCGACAGGTGAGCTGCGATATCGGCGGCGGCATTGCCCGTCGCCTCAGAAACGTCCGTAGCGCGCCTTGACGTTGCTTGGCAGGAACTCGCCCTTGCGCATCGGCACATTGAACTGCACCGGCGGGTCCTCGGCGTAGAGGCGGTTGACGAAGTAGCGGCCATCCTTGAGATCGTAGGTCACGACCGGTGCGCAGTTCGCGGCCTGAATGTCATATGACGGCAGCAGATGCCCCTCCTGGAACCGCCACAGTCGGCCGTCGTGATCCTCGTTCTCGACCAGCACGACGTTCCAGCTGTCCTCATCGACGTAGAACGTGCGCGTGCCAAAGCTGTGGCGCTTGCCGTCGCGTTCGGTCGCCTCGATCTGCCAGACACGATGCAGTTCGTAACGCGTGTCGGCAGGGTTGAAGAACTTCGGCGTCAGCAGCTGCGCGTACTTGTCGCGACCGTCGCTGAGCCGGTAGCTGTTGTACGGGATGTACAGCTCGCGCTTGCCGACCAGCTTCCACACATAGCGGTCGAATGCGCCGTTGTACATGTCGAGCATGTCGAGAAACAGCAAGCCTTCCGAACCCGGAAACGGCTGGTCGTAACCGACCGGCGGCACGCGGAACATCTTCGGCACGCCGGGCGGGATCACCCAGATTCCGCGCGGCTGCTTCAGCGAATTGGCGGTTTCGTGGACCAGCGCGACAAAGTCGATATCGCCACGCGATTTGCCGAACCAGGTCAGGTAATAAAGCAGGATGTTGCCGTCGGCGAGATGGCTCGGGTCCTGCGTGTTGCCGTAGCGATACAGCACACGCTCGGTCTGCTTCAGAAAGCTCGGCGATGCATCGCCCGGCCTTACGACCGCCTGCGTCGACTGGCTGACCATCGTGTTGCCGCGATAGCGCGTGCGGTGATTCCACATGATCTCGACACCGGACTGCGGCTCGCGGAACGGTACGCCGAGACGGGCACCGGTCAACTCGTCGGCACCGGTGAGTTTGGCCTTGCCTTGATTGGCGCGGCTCGCGTCATAGATCGCCTGCGGGTACCCGACGCTGCGCCGGCTCGTGTAGACCGGCATGCGGTAGTCCGGATACTTCGCGAACAGTGCCAGATGTCCGGCGCTGAGCCGGCTGCGGTATTGCGCCAGATTTTTCGAGGTAATGACGAACAGTGGCTTGTCGTCCGGGTACGGATCGGCGAGTCGCTTGCCGGCATGAAAACTCTGCGGCCACTGTGCGCGTTGCAGACCGCCGGTCCACGCCGGAATCGCGCCGTCGGCATTGGCACTGGCGTCGGCGCCAATCGGGGTCAGCTTGCCGCTCGCTACCGCCGCAATACCTTGTCTGGGCCCGGCGCTGCCAATCGCAACCGTGTCGCCGCTGAGTCGGCCACTGAGCTGCACGGCACCGTCATCTCGCTGACCGCGTTCGCTCGCTGCCTGTAAAGCCTGATCACGGGCTTTGCCGCTTTCCAGGTATTTGATCCATTCGCCAGCCGCAGCGTGGCCGTCGGCGAGCTTGTCGGCTTCGCGAAACGACGCCAGCGCGCCGTCGACGTCGGCCTGCTGGTATTGCGCGAAACCCAGCGCCAGCCAGGTCTTGCCCATGGATTTGTCGCCCGGCTTGCCGAGCTGCACGGCTTGCTTGAGCGCCTGCGCCGCTGCGGCATATTCGTCGCGATCCATGTGCAGCTGCGCGAGTTGTTGGTAGAGCGTGGCGGTCGGCGCGGTCTTCACCAATGCCTGCAGCGCCGGCAGCGCGAGGCTGCTCTCACGTGCTGCCAGCCACAATTGCGCGAGCAGCTTGCGGTTGGCGTTGTCGTCGGCGACTTGCTTGCGATCGATCAGCGATTGCAGCAAGGAGCCAGCCTCGAACGGCGCACCGATCTGCGCGGTCAGCGTCACCAGTTGCAGGCGTTCCGGTGCTGTCGTCAGAAAGCCGAGCCGGCTCGCCAGTTCCATCACCGCCGCTGCCCGCGTCTTGTCGCCGAACTTCAACTGCAGCGCCGCAAGCCGCAACCAGTCCTCGCGATGGCGTGGGTCCTGCTTCAACACCTGTTCAAGCAACGGCAAGGCGTCGCGTTCGCGGCCGGTGCCCATGTAGGCGGCCGCCAGCGCGCGGCGCCAGCTGATGTCGGCGCCCGGCTTGTCGGCACCGGCTTTCTGCAACAACGACAACGCGTCCTGATAGCGCTTCTCGCCGAGATAGACCGAGGCCAGCGCCGCCAGCATCTGCGGCGACGCCTGCCCGTTCTTGACTTGCGCTTCGAGGCGCGGCTGCATCTTCTTGAGATCGCCGCTGGCCATGTACAGCTGCGCGAGATCATTCTTCATCTGCGCCGCTGCCGGTCCCGACAGCGCGTTCTGTGCGAGCGCCTGTTCGAGGTACTGTCGCGCCTTGCCGTAATCGTGCTTCTGTACTGCCTGCGCCGCCAGATCGCGCAGCAGCAGTGCTTTGCCATACGGATCGGTGGTGGTACGCAACAACTGCTGCGGATCTTCGGGCTTGTTCGCTTGCTGCGGGGTTTCAACGATGCGCTGTTCGCTGCGGTACTGGTCGGCGAACGCCACCGGCAGCATCGTGGTCAACAACAGCGCCAGCAGCGCCTCACGAATCGGCACGCGCACGCTCATTGTTTCCAGTTGTAGACGCAGTCTTCGGGATTCATCTCGACGCGCTGCTTGACCTCACGCGCGCGATCGCCGGAGTCGTAAATCCAGTTCGAGATACTTTCGATCGCTGCGGCTTCGAACACGCCGCGCGGATTGGCGTCGACCAGCTTGACGTTGGCGACGTGGCCGTTCGGCATGACCGTGAACACGACCTCCACCCAGCCGCGAATCTTCTGCTTGCAGGCCCAGTCCGGCATCTGCGGTCGCGCCGTCGACAACGGCACCAGCGGCTTGCCCTTGAAGCCCTGGCCGGTGCCATTGCCTCCCCCGCCGCCGCCGCCGCCACCACCGCGGCCGGCAAAACCGGCGAATCCGCTGGCGCCGGTCAGACTCAGCCCGGTCGCGCCGAGCGTGACCGGCACCGAAATCGGCCCGGCATCGATCGGCGCCGTCGCCATCGCCGATGACAGTGCCGGCAGATCGGGGCGCGCCAATGCCGGCGGTGCATCGGGAGGCGGCGCCGGAGCATTCGCCAACGCCTGCTCCGGCATTTCGTCACGCTGCGGGCGCGGCGCAAGGACTTCGACGTTTTCGAGGACGCGTATCCCGCCGCCATGCGTCTTCGGCTGGATCAATTGATACATCCACCAGAACAGCAGCAGCGCCGCCGCCAGCCCGAGCAGCGGCGGCAACACGAAGCGCGACCAGCGCGCGTCGCGGAGTTCAGCGGGCGTCGCGCGCATTGTGGCGGTCAGTCTTCATTGCTGCGCCTGCGGCGTCGCGGCGATTGCCACGTTCTTGAAGCCGGCGAGCCGAGCCTGATCCATCGCTTCGACGACCAGACCAGCGCGCGCATCACGATCCGCCTGCACGATCACCGCCGCGTTCGGGTTCTCCTGTCGACGCTTCTGCAGATGCGTACGCAGCGCGCGAATGTCGATGCGTTGACCGTCACTCCACACTTCACCGTTGGGCGCGATCGCAACCAATACATTGGCGCGCTCCTGATGGACGGCGGTCGACGCCGATGGCCGGTTGATCTGGATTCCGGCTTCCGACACGAAAGTGTTGGTGATTATGAAGAAGATCAACAGATTGAAAACGAAGTCGAGCATCGGCGCCAGATCGATGCCGGTCTCGTCGGGCGGATGCGTGTGGCGGCGTGCGCGCATGGGGTTTCCTAGAATTTCAGCAGATCGCCAAAGCTTTCCGTCTCGCGCTCGACGCGCATCTGGAAGCGGTTGAGGAAAAACATGCCGCTGACGCTGACGACCAGGCCGGACAACGTCGCGATCATCGCGTGCGATACACCGTAGGCCATCGTCCGCGCGTCGGCGCTGCCGCTGATCATCATGCCGTCGAACACTTCGAGCATGGCGGTGACGGTGCCGAGCAAGCCGAGCAGCGGTGCGATCGGGATCGTCACGCGCAGCAGCGGCAGCGGCGCATCCATTGCCACGCGCACCTGCGAGACCAGCATCGCGCGAATCTGTCGCGCGCTCCACGAACGATGATCACCACGCTCGCGCCACTGCGCGTGCAGCGCCGCGCGCTGCGCCGGGAAGATGCGTCGGAAGTACCACCAGCGTTCGGCGATCAGCGTCCACATGATCAGCGCGATTGCGAAAATCCACGGCAGCACCCAGCCGCCGGCGCCGATCAGCGCCGAGACTGAATTGAACGGCCGCAGCAGCAGATCAAGCACCGCGTGCATCGCCGCCATCCGTACCCGCTTCGATATGACGTGCGAGCAAGCCTGCGCTTTGTTCGTCGAGAACCTGTACCAGCACGCGCGAACGCGCCGACAGGATCGCATTGACGAACAGCAAAGGCACGGCCACACCAAGGCCGAGCACGGTCGTGATCATCGCCTGTGAAATGCCGCCAGCCATCAGCCGTGGATCGCCGGCGCCCTGTTCCTGAATCACCTGGAACGTGATGATCATGCCGGTGACGGTACCGACCAGACCGAGCAGCGGACCGGCCGCGATGATCAGGCGCAGCAGCGGCTGGAAGCGTTCGAGCGCCGGGATCTCGCGCAGGATTGCCTCCGACAGGCGCAGTTCCAGCACTTCGGCATCGCCGATGCCCAGCGCCGGATCGCCGCGGAATGCCGCAAGCACGCGACCAAGCGGATTGTCGCTGCGCGGTTGGCCGATGTTGCCGAGCTGCGCGCGTACACCGCGACCGACACGCAACAGGAACAGCAACTGATAAGCCGCCAGCACTGCCCCGATCATGCCGATGACGATGATGACGTAGGCGATCACGCCACCCTGCGCGACACGCTCACGCAGATTCGGCCGCAAGCCCTCCTGTATAAGCAAAGTCCCGTGCGAAGGATCGATCATCGCCGGCTGCAATCCATCCTTCGCGTCGGTGAAATCATCGGCCAGCGCGCGCCAGTGGCGCGCCGGCTGGCGCGTCAGCTCGACCAGCATCGCCGACTGCGGATCGAATGCCAGATAGCGATTGCCGGAAAATGCACTGAACGTACCGATACGCACGACCTCACGTTCACTGCGCACACCCTCGAGATCGACCACTGGCGCCTTGAAGCGCGCGACCTTGCCGCCTTCGGTCAGCTCCTGCTGCAAGGCGTACCAGTAGCGTTCGAGATCGGCGACCGGCGGATAGCCTTCATTGTCGGCGAGCGCGTCGATGGTCTTGAGTCGCTCCGGTGCCTGCGCACTGATCAGCGATTCACTTGCAATCGCGCGAAACGCGCCGGCCGATTCCTTCACGGCACCTTGCACCTGCAGGTAGTCGCCAGCGTGTGCCTGAATCTGTGCTTTCAGATCGGCGATGTCTTTCTGATTGGCGGCAAAGCGTGCGCGCACCGCGTCGGCCTTGCTCTTGGCGACGGCGAGTTGCGCTTCCGCCTTGGCAACCAGTGCCGCCTGTTGATTCTTGTCGCTCAGGAACCGCTGCTCGCGCTGCTGGTTGAGCCTGGCATCCTGTCCGGCCGCATCCTGCACCTGCTGGAGCAGCGCATCGAGGCCGACCGGCTCGGCGGCAATACCCAGCATCGGCAACAGCAGCAGCGCGATCGCGATCAGACGCTTCATGGCGTGCTCCCGGCAGCAGGCACTTCGCCGGTCGCGGCGGGCATCGGCAGCTCCAGCAGATTCACCGCAGTCAGCTCACGCGCCATCTTCAGGCCTTCGCGAATCGATGCGGCCTTGCCACGCGACAGCGCATTCCACTCATGGGTCTGCACGTCCCACATTTTGGGGCTGCTGCCATCCGGGGTCAGCGCATAGAGACCAATGCGGCCGACGCGCAACACATCCATCGAACTGCCGTCGATATCGATGCGCTCGACACCCAGCGTGCGGCCGTAGTCGACTTCGATCTGGTAAGCCTCGAGGATGCGGCGGAATTTCTCGCCGGCATTGACCTGCGGATCGCCGAGCGCCTGTTTGAGATTGTCGATCCGCGCCTGACGTTCGTTGTGCAGGAATGGCAGATCGAGCGCGACAAATTTTTCGAGACTGTCGGTCATGCGCAGCATCAGCGGCATCAGATCCTCGCCGGCGCGATCGAGATCGGCAAGCTGCTGACGCAGGCTCGCGATCTGTGCGGTCTGCTGCGTCAGCAGTTCATTGAGCTGCTGCGCGTAGACATTCAATTGCTGGGCCTGCCAGGTG
>DATCXY010000474.1:0-3211 GCA_036570585.1 Solimonas sp.
CCGCTGGCGGCGGCGCGCACCCAAGTACTGCTGCGCGCGACGACCGGCTCGGGCAGACGCGCGGCGCGAGGGGCCGCCGGCAGCATGTCGAGCGCGCTCATCACATTGAGCAAACCGCGCACGCCAGTACGGATCGCCATCTCGTCGAAGCGCAGCGCCTCGCCGGCCTCATATAGAAGTACCGGAATGCCGTTCTCGGTGGTGTATTCGCGCAAGGTGCCGGCGGTCGGCGTCGAATTGAGCAGCAGCGACGCACCGAAGGCCTGTGCGAGTCGCAGCGTTTGTGGATTGGCCAGATCACCGCGGATATGCGGAAGGTTCGGTCGATGGATCGCGCCGGTGTGCAGGTCGACACCGTATTGCGCGCGGCCGACGATCTCGCGCAGGAACAGACTCGCCAGCCGCGCCGCCAGCGACCCCTTGTCGCTGCCCGGAAAGCTGCGATTGAGATCACGCCGGTCCGGCAAGTAGCGGGACTGATGCAGAAACGCCAGCGTATTGACCACCGGCACTGCCAATAGCGTGCCACGCAAGTGCTTGAGTCCACGCTGTTGCAGCAGGCGACGGATGATTTCAACGCCGATGATTTCGTCGCCATGCAACGCCGCGCTGACGAACAGTGTCGGTCCCGGCTCGCGGCCACGCAGCACACGCACCGGCAGGCTGACCGGCGTCTTGGTGTAGAGACTGGCGACCGGCAGTTCGACCAGCCGCGATTCGCCGGCGGCAATCCTGTGGCCGCCGATCTCGAAGACTTTGTCGTCCGCCTTATCTGTTGCCACTCGTTTCATCGGAATAGCCGCGCCGCGGTCATGGCTTGCTCACCCCGTTCCCTTGGTGCGCGTGTGATTGGGCTTGGCATTGCTTTCGACCAGACGAATGATCTGATCCGCAATGTCGATGCCGGACGCATTCTCGATGCCCTCGAGTCCGGGCGATGAATTGACCTCCATCACCATCGGTCCGGATGCCGAACGCAGCAGATCCACGCCGGCGACGTTCAAGCCCATGATCTTGGCGGCGCGCAGCGCAGTGCGGCGCTCCTCGGCGGTGATCTCGACGGCACTCGCAGTGCCGCCGCGATGCAGGTTCGAGCGAAACTCGCCGGAACAAGCCGTACGCTGCATCGATGCCACCACTTCGCCGCCGACCACGAAACAACGGATGTCGCAGCCCTGCGCCTCGCGCACGAATTCCTGCACCAGAAAATAGGCATCGAGCCCGCGAAATGCTTCAATCACCGACGCTGCGGCGTTCGCGGTTTCGGCCAGCACCACGCCCTCGCCCTGTGTGCCCTCGATCAGCTTGATCACCATCGGCGCGCCGCCAACCAGCTGCATTACACCTTCGGTGTCGTCGGGCGCGTGTGCGAACGCCGTGCGCGGCATGCCGATACCTTTGCGCGCCAGCAGCTGCAGTGCGCGCAGTTTGTCGCGCGAGCGCGTGATCGCGACCGACTCATTGAGCGTGTAGACGCCCTGCATCTCGAACTGACGCACGACGGCGGTGCCGTAGAACGTCACCGATGCACCGATACGCGGGATCACGGCATCGAAGCGTTCCAGCAGCTTGCCGCGATACCAGATTTCAGGCTGTCCGGGCTGGATGTTCATGTAACAGCGCAGCACGTCGATGACCTGCACCTTGTGGCCGCGCGTCTCGGCCGCCTCGATCAGTCGGCGTGTCGAATACAGCCGCCGGTTGCGCGACAGCAGTGCGATCTTCATGCCGCCGCCTTCGGCGTGCGCAGCTTGCCTTGCAGATAACTCGCCGCCGGGTCGACAGCGAAGCGTCCGGCGATCGCGGTGCGACCGAGCAGCATGCGGAAACGCAGGCGGTCGCGCGCCGACAGCGAGACTTCCGCGTCCCAGAGCTCGTCGCCGAGCGAGAGACGGGTACGGATGAAGGGCCGGAGCTCGCGATGGCCACCGGAGTCGGTGACCCAACGCGTGTCGATCAGTTCGGCCTCGCACCACTGCTCATCCGGCGCGGTCCGTACCGGCCGCAACATGAAACGCACGCGACCGTTGGCCAGCGGCTCGATCGCCGATGCATGCAGCGCCGACGAGCGCGCGCCGGTATCCACCTTGGCCTTGATGCGGGCGACTCCGAGATCCGGCAGGGACAGCCATTCACGCCAGCCGAGCACCGGCAGATCCGTCGCATCGCCTCGCTTCACCGTCTGCTCCTGTGTCCGACGACCATGGTCCGGGCATAAGCATAGCGGCGACTCCATCTGAACGCGCCTATACTTTCAATGATCGCCGAGGGGGTTTTCACGATGGCCGAGTCGCAGTTCAAGTCGTTCGCCGAGTTCTATCCGTTCTATCTGTCCGAGCACGCCAACACCACGGCGCGGCGCCTGCACTTCGTCGGCAGCTGCCTGGCGCTGGCTTGCTTCGCCTTCGGCCTCGCCAAAGGCATTTGGTGGTATTTCCTGGTCGCGCTGATCGCCGGCTATGCGTTTGCCTGGATCGGACATTTCTTTTTCGAAAAGAACCGCCCCGCCACATTCACCCACCCGTTCTATTCGTTCGCGGGCGACTGGCGCATGTGGTGGGAAACGCTGACCGGCAAATTACCGTTCTGATTGGCCATTGCGAGACCGCGGCATGCAAGCCGCGCTGAGCAATTTTTAGCCGCCGCGACCGCTTTGGGCGTAGAATCCGCGCCCTTCGCAAACGCGTCTGAATCATGCCGGATCTCAACCATTTTGACGTCATCGTCATCGGCGGCGGCCATGCCGGGCACGCCGGCGTGTCGGCGTGCGCGAACGCCAGGGACGGCGTGAGCCGGGTTTCGCGTCGAGGCCAGGATGGCCGAGCCGGCGAAACTTCGGTGCCGGCCCTTGCCTGTGCAATCACGCCATGAATGAAAACCTGAACAGCTTTGACGTCATCGTCATCGGCGGCGGCCATGCCGGCACCGAAGCGGCGCTCGCACCCGCCCGGATGGGAGCGCGCACATTGCTGGTCACGCAGTCGATCGAAACGCTCGGTCAGATGTCATGCAATCCAGCGATCGGCGGCATCGGCAAGGGTCACCTGGTCAAGGAGATCGACGCCCTCGGCGGCCTGATGGCGCACGCCGCGGATCGTGCCGGCATCCAGTTCCGCATCCTGAACGCATCGAAGGGACCGGCAGTGCGCGCGACGCGCGCGCAGGCCGACCGCATGCTCTACAAGTGGGCCGTGCGTGAGGCACTGGAGAA
>DATCXY010000475.1:0-4632 GCA_036570585.1 Solimonas sp.
CCCAGCGGACTGATGCAACGTCGGCGACGTGTACGGCCTGTGCGCCATTGCCCGCGATCACCGTGTCCAATACCTGCTGCACGCTGTGATACGAGCCGCTGGTCTTGATGTTGAAGCGCCGCGTGCCAGCTTCGACCGCGCCGCCCGGCACATTGATGTTGTCGGCCTGGATCACGGCCAGCACCTGCGTCGGCGACAGGTGCAACTCGGCGAGTCGCTTGAGATCGAGCTCGACGCGCAACTCGCGCTTGGGATACGCCCAGGTTTCGGACTTCTTGATGCCGGGCACGCGCTCCAATGCGTCCTTCAGATCCTCTGCCAAATCTTCCAGCGTGCGGTACGACAAGTGGTCGGAGACCAGGGCGTACTGCACGATGTTGACGTCGCCGGGATTGATCTTGTTGATTTCGATGCTGGCAACGCCCGCCGGCAGCTTGCGGCGCAGCGCATCGACTTCACGGGTCAGCTCGTCGTACTTCTTCTCGGTGTCGACGTAGGCCTCGAACTCGACCCGGACGATGCCGAGACTGTCATCTGCGGTCGAGATGAGTTCCTTGACGTCATCGAGTGTGTGGATCGCATCTTCGATCGGCTGCACGATCTGGCGTTCGATCTCCTGAGGATCGGCGCCCGGATAGACCAGCACGATCGAGAACGCGGAAATCGGAAAGTGCGGATCCTCGGTTCGCGAAATCTTCGACCACGCCGAAAAGCCGAGCGCGGCGAGCAGCAGCGATGCCACCAGCATGAACGGCACATTGCGGACCGCAAATTCGGAGATGCGCATCGACGGCGCCCTACTCGACGACGCGCACGGATTCGCCATCGGCGAGATATGCCGCGCCATCGGTGATGACGCGCGTGCCGGCGGGCAGCGGTTGCTCGAGCGCGGTGCGATCATCGGCGACGAACGCGATCGCGACGTGCTGTTGATGCGCCACGTTGTCGCGCAAGGTGAAGATCATCATCGAGCGCTGATTGCCTTCCACCAGTGCGCTCAACGGCAGGTAACTGCGCGTGCTGTCGTCACCGCGCACGGTGATGGTCGCGGTGCCGACCAGACCGCTCGGCAGCGTACCGGCCGAGGTCGCATGATCGTTCGCGATTTCCAGTTCGACCGGAAACGTGCCACTGCGCGGATCGGCGCCGTGGCCGATCTGGATCACCGTTGCATCGAAATGTCGCCGGGGATAGGCATCGAAACGCACATCAGCGCGATCGCCGATGCCAACGCGGACGATGTCGCGATCGGCGAGGCCAAGCTTCAATACGTGGCCGGACCCGGACTGGCTGACGACCAGTACCGGCTGGCCGGGCGCGACGGTTTCGCCAGGTTCGACCAGGCGACGCAGTACGACGCCGTCGCCGGGCGCGACGATCTGGGCATGGCCGCGGTTGTATTGCGCGGCATCGAGCTGTGCGCGCGCAACCGTGGCCGCGGTGCCGAGATCGTCGAGTTGCTCGCGGGTGATGACGTCGTCGTCAAACAGCTTCTGCCCGCGTTTGTGGTCGCGCGCTGCCTTCTCGTACGCGGCGCGCGCTTGCGCCAGGCCCGCATCGACTTCCGCCAGTTCGATTTGCGCGAGCACGTCGCCGGCGTGCACCGCGTCGCCGCCACGCACCGCGATACGCCGCACCACGCCGCCGGTCTTGAAGCCGAGCTGTACCTCGTCGCGGGTCGCCAGCAGACCGGTTGCGACGATTGGCGCTTCGGCCGGGCCTGTGGCGACAACGACAGCACGCACCGCCCGCAGCGGGGTGGCCGCTTCGGCGGTGTCGGCCTGATGGTGGCACGCCGAGAGTGCGGTGATCAGCGCCAGCGGCAGAAGACGAAGGAATTTCATGTCAGGGTGCCATCAGATTGTCGGGCAGGACATAGCTCGCGTTCGCGAGTTCGAGTTCGGCATTGCGGTCCAGCGCGTCGCAGCGCGCGATCGCCAGCTTCAGGCGCGCGGCACGCAAGGCGCGTTCGGCGTCGAGAAACTCCAGCTGCGACAGCGCCGCCGCATCGCGCTTGCGCTCCGCGATTCGGAAACCTTCTTCGGCAGCGGCAAGCCGTGCGCTGCCGGTGCCGACGGCGCGCAGTGCGGTCGCCAGATCCTCGCTGGCGGCGCGACGTGCGAGTTCGAGGCGACGCTGCAAATCTTCGCGCCGCATCTCCAGTTCGGCGCGCTGCGCTGCTGCGTGATGGCGCTGCGCGCTGCGGCTACCCGAATCCCAGAGCTGCCAGCGCAGTACCAGCGATATGGTGTCGAAGTCCGAATCCGAATCGACGCGATAGTCCACGCCCTCGATGCCGTAGTCGGCGGCGATGCCGAGCGTCGGCAGACTGGCGCTGCGCGCTGCGCGCTCGCCGGCAATCGCCGCGTGCAGGTTCTGGTCGAGTTGACGCAACTCCGGGCGCGTGCGTGGCGTCGGCTCAGCGTGCGTTGGCAATCGCAGATCCTCGGGCTGCGGCAGATGCAACGGCGTATCGTCGGGTTCGGCGCGCAACAGATTCAGCAGACGCTGTGCTTGCGCCGCACGGACACGCGCGGCATCGAGTTGCTGCACGGCGTCGAGGTGTTCGGCCTCGGCGCGCAATACGCGATCACGCGTGGCCTTGCCGTTATCGACCAGTGATTGCGAGACGCGGACGTTCTCGGCGAGCAGCTTTTCACTGGCCTCCAGGATGCCGGCTGCCGATGCCGCTTCAATCGCGCCGTAATACGCACCCTTGAGCTGGCGCACCAGGGTGCGGGCGTACGCTTCGCGCTGCGCGCGGCTGGCGCCGGCGAGTGCGCGCTTGGCGTCGACGTTGGCCCAGAGCTCGGGGGCGATCAGCGGCGCACTCAGCGAGAGCTTGGTTTCCTGTTCGCGATCACGCAATAGCGCGATGCTTTGATCCGGAACATTCGGGAATTGTGGTGGCTCACCGCGTTCGGCGAGAAAGCGATTGAGCGTGTCGTAGACCGGATTGAGCAGCTGACCGGTCGGAATGTCGATCGTGCGTCCCCCATCGGAATGCGTATAGCGCGCATTGAAGCTGAGCTGCGGATACTGCTGCGCGCGTGCCGCGTCGACGTCGAAGTCACTCGCGCGAACGTTCTGGCTCTGCGCGGCCAGCGCAGGGTTGGCCCGCAGCGCCTGATCCAGATACTGCTGCAGCGCCGCATCATCGGCACGCGCCAGCGGCGCCAGGCACAACAGGATTGGCAGCACAAGACATTTCATGCTCGACGCCGTCCGGCTGTCGTGGCGGGGCGCAGGCCGCGCAGTGCGAGTTCGATGGCACTCTGCAGCAGCTGGCCGGATGACAAGCCGGCCTCGTCAAGGAAGGCGCCCTTGGTCTGCGCGACCTGGATGGCGCCGTGCGTGAAGCTCCACAGGGTCATCGCCAGCAACATGGGCTGGCGCGTGCGGCGGATCGAGCCATCGCGCATGCCGACGCGCAGCGCGGCGATCGTGACCTCGTGCACGGCTGCGCCGGCATCCATGACGGCGCGTTCGCTGGAGCCCGGCGCGACCGTTTCCGGCTGGTGCGCCTCGAAGCGTGACAGCGTCGCGAAATACAACGGATGCTGCTCGGCAAAGCGCATGTAGGCGGCGCCAATCGCGGCGATCTTGTCGTCGCCGCGTGGCGGCGTCTCGGCGGCCGCAGCGAGCTGCTCGCGCAGCAGATTCAGTGCGCGCAGGCAGATCGCGAATTGCAGTTCGATCTTGTTCTTGAAATAGAGATAGACCAGCGCGCGCGAGACCCGCGCCTTGCGCGCGACATCGTCCATCTTCGCGGCGTCAAAGCCGGTGCGCGCGAACACGACCTCGGCTGCATCGACGATGGCGGCACGGCGCAGTTCTTTTTCGTCCTCGCGGCGTTGACGACTCTGGCTCACGGACCTCTCCCTTGTCAGGTCCGAACTTTACTGACACGGTGTCAGTAATTCAACAGATGTCCAGCATCCGGGCAAAACTCCTGTCGGACCGTGCCGGGAGCGTGCGGAAATTCAGTCCTCGCGGGCGAGACGTTCGACGATGAGGCGGGCGACCCGTGAATTGAACGGCAGTCCGAAGTGACTGCCGCCGACCTCGATGTTCTCGATGTTGTTGGCTGGATCTTCGAGGCATGCGCGCCACGCGACGATGCCATCCCGCTTCGTGTAGATCGCCGTGCACGGCACCGGTGGCGGCGCGATGCGGCGCGCGAAGCCGGCGAGATCGGTCTTCGGCCGCTTGCCGCCGTTGGCGAGTCGCACCAGCGGCAGCATGTTGTTGGCGTCCGGATCGCGATTGATCGGGCTGCCGAGTGTGATCACGCGGCGCACGCACTGCGGCTGGTGTCGCGCCATCTCACGCACGAACACGCCGCCGAGACTCCAGCCGACCAGCGTGACTGGCCCGCTTGCGGCGTGCACGGCTCGCAGTTGTGCGTTCAGTGCGTCGCGAACGCCGCTGCGCATGCCGAGATTGCGGCCGAGCCCCCAGCCATAGCTTGCATAACCCAGGCCGTTGAGCAGGCGACGCAGCGGCGCGGTCGCGACGTCGGTGGTGCCGAAGCCCGGCACGATGATCAGCGGTTGGCCGTTGCCGCGCGGCAGTTCGCGTCGCAGACGCGGCATCGACAGCACAAAGCCAGCCAACTCGAAGCCGATCCGG
>DATCXY010000476.1:0-2216 GCA_036570585.1 Solimonas sp.
GTCGAGCGCGCAAAGCGGGCGGTCTCCGCGCATTTGCAGCTGCCGCCCGGGTACGCCATCGAGTGGTCCGGCCAATACAAATCCATGTTGCACGCCCGTGAACGGCTGCTGTGGATCATTCCGCTGACGGTGGTGTTGGTATTGCTGTTGCTTTACGTCCATTTGCGCGATCCGATGAAGGTTTTTCTGGTCGCGATCTGCCTGCCGTTTTCACTGGTGGGTGGCTTCTGGCTGACGTGGGCGCTTGGCTACAACCTGTCGGTGGCCGTGGCAGTCGGCTTCATTGCGCTGGCCGGTGTGGCGACTGAATTCGGCGTGGTGATGCTGCTTTACATCGACAATGCGGTCCGTGAATTGCGCGCATCCGGCGCATCCGGCGCAGAGGTCGGGGTCGGGGATTTGCGGGCGGCGACCGTACACGGTGCGCTACAGCGTCTGCGACCCAAGGTCATGACCGTGATGGTGATCGTGGCCGGCCTGTTGCCGGTCATGTTCAGCGATGGTGCCGGTTCCGATGTGATGAAACGAATTGCCGCACCGCTGGTCGGAGGGATGCTGACCGCGCCGCTGTTGTCATTGCTGTTGATTCCCAGTCTGTATCTGTCATGGCAGAAATGGCGCGTGACCCGGGACTGAAGTAGATCGGGCCGGCGCTATACTGGTCGGAAAATAAGCAACACAGGCCTGCTTCCGGATCGATCATTGCCATGCAGCTGACTCGTTTCACTGACTACTCGCTTCGCACGCTGATCTGTCTCGGCTTGCATCCGGAACGGCTGATGACGATTCACGAAATCGCGCAGGAATACGACATTTCGCAGGCGCACCTGAAAAAGGTCGTGCATAACCTCGGCTTGCGCGGCTACATCGAAACGGTACGGGGCCGTGTCGGTGGCATTCGATTGGCGCGACAACCCGAGCTGATCAATCTGGCCGCCGTGGTCCGCGATACCGAAGAGAACATGAATATCGCGGAGTGCTTCGGCGACAATCAGAACTGCAGTCTGCTGCCTTCGTGCGCACTCAAATCGGCATTTGCGGAAGCGCGTCGCAGTTTTCTGGCGACGCTCGAAACCTACCGATTGTCCGACATGCTCCGCGGCAAAGTCCCGGCGGCGAATGTCGCCGTGGCGCGGCTCCCGGAAAAGATGAGTGCGAAGCTCAATTCGCTGGCCAAGTCGGCGCGCTGACTGCGCTACTGCCGACGCCCGGGTTCACGACGCCCGGCTGCGGGTGGCGTTCGGTGGCCAGATGCGCGCGGATTTGATGACGTTGGCGCGCGCGTCGGTGATCTCCAGCGTGTAGCCGCCAATGGCGACATGCGCGCCGGTCTGCGGCAGCGCTTCGAGCTGTTCGAGCACCAGGCCATTGATGGTCTTCGGGCCCTTGGTCGGTAGTCGCCAGTTCAGGTTGCGGTTGAGACTGCGGATCGTCACCGAGCCCGATACGCGGTACGAACCGTCGGCATCGGCATAAACATTCTTGATCCGGGTCGCCGGGTCGGAGGTGAACTCGCCGACCACTTCCTCGAGGATGTCCTCCAGCGTCACCAGCCCCTGGATATCGCCGTATTCGTCGACGACGAAGCCGACGCGCCGTTTCTGATTCTGGAAGTTCAGCAGCTGCTGGTTGAGCGGCGTGCCTTCCGGGATGAAATAGGGTTCCGAGGCCAGCGCCAGCAAGCTGTCGGTATCCAGATTGTCTTCGGCGGCAAGCTTGACTGCGCGGCGCAGGTGAACGACACCTTTGAGATTGTCGATCGAACCATCGAAGACCGGCAGGCGCGTGTGTTGGCTGCCGACGATTGCGTCGCGGATCGCCTCACGCGGCTCGGTGATATCGATGCCGACGATTTCATTGCGCGGCACCATGATGTCTTCGACCGTCGCTTTCTCCAGATCCAGAATCGACAGCAGCATCTTCTGGTGGCGTTGCGGAATCATCGCGCCGGCCTCGAGCACGACGGTGCGCAGCTCCTCGGAGCTCAGGCTGTGCTGGGCGGCGTCTTCCGGCGTCACGCCGAACAGGCGCAGGATGCCGTTGCTGACGAGGTTGACCGCCCAGACGAACGGGAACAGCGGCAGGCGCAGATACCAGTAGACATACGCGGCCGGCAGCGCGACACGTTCCGGGTGTAGCGCGGCGAGCGTTTTGGGCGTGACTTCCGAGAAGATCAGCATCACCAGCGTCATGATTGCCGTGGTAATCAGCACGGC
>DATCXY010000477.1:0-3328 GCA_036570585.1 Solimonas sp.
GTGCTTGGCTCGCTTTGGATCACCCGCAACGGCCTGCGTTGACCAGGCCGAAGACTTGAGTCCACAATCGAGTCCATTCCGTGACGCCTGGATCGGAAAAAACGTTCGTAATAAACGAGTTAGCGACCGGGTGCTGTTCCCATCACCCGCTCCATCTCATTCCTGTGGCCGGCGACATTTGTTGTCGCGGCCCGTGACTCGTGCAGATCAACGCCATGTCCGCTCCCGAATCCGATGCCCTGCTGATTGCCGGCAAGGCCTATCACTCCCGTCTGCTGGTTGGTACCGGCAAGTACAAGGACCATGACGAGACGCGTCGCGCGATCGTCGCCAGCGGTGCGCAGATCGTCACCGTCGCCGTGCGCCGCGTGAATATCGGCCAGAATGCCGGCGAGCCGAATCTGCTCGAAGTGCTGCCGCCGGACGAGTTCACGATCTTGCCGAATACTGCAGGCTGTTATACGTCCAAGGACGCGGTACATACCTGCCAGCTGGCGCGTGAACTGCTTGATGGTCACAGCCTCGTCAAGCTCGAAGTGCTTGGTGATGCGCAGACGCTCTACCCGGATGTGCCGGCAACGCTTGCTGCCGCCGAGACGCTGGTGAAGGATGGGTTCCAGGTGATGGTCTATACCAGCGACGATCCGATCATCTGCAAGCGCTTGGAGGAAATGGGTTGCGTGGCGGTGATGCCGCTGGCGGCGCCGATCGGTTCCGGCCTTGGCATTCAGAACAAGTACAACCTGCTGACGATCATCGAGAACGCCAGAGTTCCGATCATCGTCGACGCCGGCGTCGGTACCGCCAGCGACGCGGCGATCGCGATGGAGCTTGGTTGCGACGGCGTGCTGATGAACACGGCGATTGCGGAGGCGAAGAACCCGGTGTTGATGGCCAGTGCGATGAGGAAGGCGATCGAAGCCGGCCGCGACGCGCGACTCGCCGGCCGCATGCCGCGCCGCCGCTTCGCGAGCGCATCATCGCCGCTGGAAGGCCTGCCGTTCTGAATCGTGGCTCTGTACACGCCGCGTCCGTTCGAAGTTCGTGACCGCGAGGTGGCGCGCCAGCTGATCGCGGACCATCCATTCGCGACGCTGATCACCACCATCGCCGATGCCGAGCCGCAGATTACGCATCTGCCGATGCTGCTGCGCGGCGACGAATTGCACGGTCATATGGCGCGCGCCAATCCGCACTGGCGACAGTTCGCGCACGGGCATACGGTTGCGGTATTCCATGGCCCGCACGCATACATTTCGCCGCGCTGGTACGAAGCGCCGGAGCTCCATGTGCCGACCTGGAACTATGCCACCGTGCATATCGTCGGCCGGCCGCAACTCGGCGATCTGCAGGCGGCTCGGGAGTCGGTTACAGCGCTGACGGCGCGCTTCGATCCGTCGTTCAAGGCAGCGGACGATCACGTCGAACGTCTGCTCGGCGGCATCGTCGCGTTCGTGATGCCGATCGAGCGGCTCGATGCCAAGTTCAAGATGAGCCAGAACCGCAGCGCGGCCGATTGCGCGGGCGTGATCGTTGCGCTCGATCGCAGCGAACGAACGGAAGATCGCGCCGTCGCGCAATGGATGCGCACACATGCATGAAGATGATCGACACGACGGCGAAGTGAGGGCGGGTGAGCACACGCCTTATCGACGCGAGATCCGCTCGTTCGTGCGGCGTGAAGGCCGCATGACGGATGCGCAGAAGCGGGCACTCGACCAACTGTGGGCGCAATACGGCATCGATGCGCCGACGGCGCCGCTGGATCTGGTGCAGCTGTTCGGTCGTGATGCGCCGCGCACGTTCGAGATCGGCTTCGGCATGGGCGATTACCTGTTGAGTCGGGTCGTCGCCGAACCGCAGCATGATTTTTTCGGTGTTGAAGTGCATCGCCCCGGCGTCGGACGGCTGCTGCATCGCGCGCAGGCCGCCGGCGCGCACAATCTGCGCGTGGCCAGCGACGACGCCGTCGTCGTGTTGCGTGATGGCGTGGCCGACGCTGCGCTCGACGAGATCGTCATCCAGTTTCCGGACCCCTGGCACAAGGCCAGACACCACAAGCGGCGCCTGATCCAGCCGGCGTTTGCGCAGCTCGTGGTACGCAAGCTCAAGCCGGGCGGCCTGCTGTCACTGGCAACGGATTGGCAGCACTATGCCGAGCACATGCTCGACGTGCTCAATGCCGAACCCGGCCTGCGCAATCTGGCGGACGATGCGCGCTATGTGCCGCGCCCCGCGTCGCGCTTGAAGACCAGGTTCGAGGCGCGCGGTGAGCGGCTCGGACACGGGGTCTTCGATTTGAGCTTCCGTCGGATATAGGTGCGTTTCTTGTGGTGCGTGCGGTCGCGCGCCTGCATAAAACCCGGCGCGTCGCACTGCCGGCATTTGCCTGACACGCGCAAACGGCTAATCTGACCCGTCCATGTCCGTCAAACACCCCATCATCGGCATCACCGGCGCGAGCGGCGCGGGCACCAGCACCGCCGTCAGGGCGTTCGTGCAGCTGTTTGAGCAGCTGCGCATCAACGGCGCGCTGGTCGAGGGCGATGCTTTCCATGCCTATGATCGCGCGCAGCTGCGCGTGACGCTCGAGCGCGCACGCATTCGCGGCGAAAACTTCTCGTTGTTCTCACCGGGCGCGAATCTGCTCGAACGGCTCGAAGGCTTGTTGCGCGAATATGGCGAGCGCGGCACCGGGATGATCCGTCACTACCTGCATCGCGACGACGAGGCGGCGGAGGCCGGACAAGCGCCCGGAACCTTTACCGAGTGGGAGCGCCTGCCGCCGGATACGGATCTGCTGTTTTATGAAGGCTTGCATGGTGCGTTCGTCGGTGATGAGGTCAATATTGCCTCGCACACGGATCTGCTGATCGGCGTCACGCCGGTCATCAACCTGGAATGGATCCAGAAGCTCAAGCGCGACACCGATCAGCGTGGCTATCGCCCGGAGGAGGTCGCCGGTACGATCCTGCGCCGCCTGCCGGACTACGTGAATTTCATCGTGCCGCAGTTCTCGCGCACTGACGTCAACTTCCAGCGGGTACCTTTGGTCGATACCAGCAATCCATTTGCGTCACGCGAAATTCCGCTGTCCGAAGAAAGTCTGGTCGTCATCCATTTCAATGAGCACTCGCGCGTACCGGCCGATTTCGAAATGTTGTTGCGCGAAGTGCCGGGCGCGTTCCAGTCGCACGCGCAGACGCTGGTGGTGCCGGGGCCGCAGCAGGAGCACGCGATGGAGTTGATCTTCAAACCGGCGATCCAGGCGCTGATGCATGCGCGCACCGCGGCGCACGCAGGCTAGAACGGAGATTCGAATGCAATA
>DATCXY010000478.1:0-2849 GCA_036570585.1 Solimonas sp.
AGACACGACAACGCCGCGACCTGCAGCAGCAGATCCTGCGGCAGATCGCCAGCCGCCGCTTCCGCCAGGAAGCGCGCAAAGCGCGTCGACACCATGATCGCAAGCAGCACGAGCGTGACCCCGAACCAGGCCACACCCGCTTCCCGCAGAAGATATCGTCCGAGTACGCCTCTCATCGTCCTTGTTTTCGTTGATGGTGGCGTCGCGCGGTCGGCAGCCAAGTGCCTTGATTATCACGCGAACTGCCATCCGGCATTAGTAGTTTGGTACCGCGTGTGGGGGTTTGCATCCGCTTGTTCTGTGACCTTGAGCGGCTAGAATGGCGAATCCTCACTATCCCGGACAATTGTCAGCTTTGGCTGTTCAACTGCATGTCGTGAGCAGCCTGCCAGCACCAATCTTTGCAGGCGGAGCCGGGAACTTTAACGCACGAGCACCTCATGGAATATTTCGTTAAAAGCGGCAATCCTGAAAAGCAACGCGTTGCCTGCATCATTGTCGGCATCTTTGACCGGCGCTCGCCCAGCGATGCGGCCGAAAAAATCGACAAGGTCAGCGATGGCGCGATCGCTGCCGTGATGCGGCGCGGCGACATGGACGGCAAGCTCGGCGCCACGCTGGTACTGCATAACGTGGCTGGCACCTTTGCCGACCGCGTGATGCTCGTCGGTCTCGGGCGTGAGCGCAACTTCGACGAAGCCGCGTTTCGCAAAGTCCAGGGCGCGGTTGCGAACGCGCTGCGTCAAACGGGCGCCATTGACGTCGTCTCCTATCTGACACATCTGACGATCAAGAATCGCGACTTCCAGTGGAATATCGCGCAGGCGCTGCTCGCCACTGAAGATGTTTTCTATCGCTTCGACGAATGCCGTGGTCGGCGTGGCCGCGAAGAGAGCAGTGCGCCGAAGCTGGAACGCTACACCTTCGACGTGCCACGCCGCTCCGATCTGCCGGCCGGCGAACGCGGTCTGCAGGAGTCGCTGGCCACGGCCAAAGGCGTGACGCTCGCCAAGAACTTGGGCAACCTGCCCGGCAACCTCTGCACACCGAGCTATCTGGCCGAGCAGGCCAAGAAGCTGGCGACGCAATATCCATTGAAAGCCAAAATTCTCGACAAGGCCGACATGGAAAAGCTCGGCATGGGCGCGCTGCTGTCGGTCGCCAAGGGTTCCAGCGAACCGCCGAAGCTGATCATCATGGAATATCTCAAGGGTCCGAAAGGCGAAAAACCGATCGCCCTGGTCGGCAAAGGCCTGACCTTCGATGCCGGCGGCATCTCGATCAAGCCCGCCGCGAAGATGGACGAGATGAAGTTCGACATGTGCGGCGGTGCGTCGGTGTTCGGCGCACTGGCGGCGATCGCCGAACTCAAACTGCCGATCAACGTGGTCGGCGTGGTCGCCGCCAGCGAAAATCTGATCAATGGCGAGGCCAACAAACCGGGTGACATCGTCACCAGCATGGCGGGCATCACGATTGAAGTGCTGAACACCGACGCCGAAGGTCGCCTGATCCTCTGCGATGCGCTGACCTACGTTGAAAAGACCTACGATCCGGCTTTCTGCATCGACATGGCGACGCTGACCGGCGCCTGCGTGGTCGCGCTGGGCAGCGTCGTCAGCGGCCTGTTCACCAATACCCCCGCACTCGGCCGTGCCCTGCTCAGCGCCGGCGAACAGAGCGGTGATCGTGCCTGGGAATTGCCGATGTGGTCGGACTGGGATGACAACATCAAGAGCGAGTTCGCCGACATCGCCAACATCGCCACGCGTGGCCCGGGCGAAGCCGGCGCGACCATCGGCGCGGTGTTCCTGCATCGTTTCACCCGCAAGATGAAGTGGGCGCATCTGGACATCGCCGGCACCGCCTGGACCGGCAAGAAATCGAGCGGCCGGCCGGTGCCGTTGCTCGTGCAATACCTGCTCAATGTCGCGTCCAAGAAGCACGACTGACGCGCGTTGCATGCGCGGCGTTCGCATAGAATGCCGCGCATGACGCGGATCGATTTTTACATCCTGCCGGAAGGCGGCGGCCCCGGCGGCAGTCCGGTAATGACCGCGTGCAAGCTCTGCGACAAGGCCACGGCCGGTGGCCATCGGGTCTATGCGCACGTCCCCGATCCGGTCACGGCCGAGGATCTCGATGGCGCACTGTGGAGTTTCCAGCAGGGCGGCTTTCTCGCCCACGAACGCTACGATGGCGAGCCGCTCGACGAACCGCTGCCATCGGTATTGATCGGCGCCGTCGAGCCGCCGGAAACACATCACGGCGTGATGCTCAATCTCGGCCTCGAAGTACCGGACTGGTTCAGCCGCTTCGAGCGCGTGCTCGAGATCGTCGCGGCCGATGCCGAAGGCCGTGCAAAATCACGCGAACGCTACAAGTTCTATCGCGATCGTGGCTACGAACTGGCGACACACAAACTGTGAAATCAACTCTCCGAATTGTCGCTGTCGCGACGACCCTGGCCCTGTTCAGCGGCTGCAGCCTGTTCAGTCTGACGCCAGACGCTGACGTCGTTGCCCGGGTCCATCAACAGGTACCGATCGGCAGCAGCCTTGACAGTGCCGAAGCCAATCTCGCCGACATCGGTTTCAGCTGCGCGCGTCAACGCGGCGCCTACACCGATGAACGAGGCAATGATCACGAGGATGCGCGCTTCATGCGCTGCACGCGCCGACCGGGCACCATCAGCGTCGCCTGCGCGAACCGCGATCAGGTGGTGGTGGTTCCGGGCGATACCGGCAAGGTCGTCGCCGTCGAGGTCAGCCACGGCCCCGACTGCAGTCGCTGATCGTCCATCGCGCGGCGCCTGCGCCAAGCCCGTAAAATAGTTGCCCCTCGCACGA
>DATCXY010000479.1:0-3074 GCA_036570585.1 Solimonas sp.
GGCTGCGCACTCAGGCGCAGGTGCTTGGGCGCCTTGTAGCTGCCGAGCAGCGCACGCGCGTGCGCGAGAACCTCGGCGACATCGCCCAGCGTCGGCGCATGGACGATGGCCGCGACTTCCTGCCCCCAGCGTTCGCTCGGCAGGCCGAGCACCACACATTCGACGACGCCGGGAATCTGTGCCATTGCCCGTTCGACTTCCGCGGGATAGATGTTGACGCCGCCGGAGATCAGCATGTTCTTCTTGCGATCGACGATCGTGAAACAGCCGTCCTCATCGATGCGGGCGAGATCACCGGTTCGATACCAGTCGCCGTGAAACGCGGCTCGGGTTGCCTCGGGTTTGTTCCAGTAGCCGGCCATCAGCTGTGGTCCGCGCGCGAATACTTCACCGACTTCGCCGTCCGGCGTCGGACGTCCGTGTTCATCGCAGATCCGCAGTTCGATGCCGGGCAGCGATTCGCCGCAGGACGCTGGAAATCGCGCGGCAACTTCAATGCTGGGCGAGGAGACGCCGGCGCAGCCTTCGGTAAAACCATATTGCTGGCGGATCGTCACGCCCTTGCTGCGGAATACGTCGAGCAAGGGTTTCGGCACCGGCGCGCCGCCGGTGTACGCGCTGCGCAGTTCGGAGAGATCGGCATCCGCGAAGTCCGGCGCCTGTGCAATGCGCTCCCACAGCGCCGGCACGCCGCCAAAGAAGGTGATGCGCTGGTCGCGCAGCAAACGGTAGGCGCGCATCGGATCGACGGACTTTTCGATCCAGGCGGTGCCGCCGCAGACCAGCCACGGTGCAAGGTTCGAGATCACGCCGCCGGTGAAGGCCAGCGGGGCGAGGATCAGCATCCGCTCTTCACCGCCGCGCAGCGCAAAATTGAGGATCAGGCCCTGCATCGCGGCGTCGACCGCGCGATGCGTGAGTGCGGCGCCTTTCGGCACGCCGGTGGTGCCGGAGGTGTAGCAGATCGCCATCACATCGTCGTCACTGAGTCGTGCGTCTTCGAAGTTGCGACCGCTCGCGACGATCGCGTCATAGGCGGTGGACGAGCCGGGTACACGCAGATCGAAAATCCGCAGTTCGTCGGGCGATTTGCCAGTCCCGTCAACACCGAGCTTGGCGATCAGTGCCGGCGTTGACAGCACCGCGGTGCAATCGGCATCGGCGGCGATCTGTTCAAGCTCGAAGCGGCCGAACATTGCATTGAGCGGCACGAAGATCGTGCCCATGCGCAGCGACGCGACAAATTGCACGCACCAGGGCAGCGAATTGCCGAGCAGGCAGCCGATGCGGTCTCCCGGTTTGACGCCGATGTCCGTCAGGTGCGCTGCCAGCGCCGCAGATGCATGTTCGACATCGGTCCAGCTCAGGGTTTCGTCTTCGCAGTGCAGTGCAGGCTGGTCGCCGCGGCGGCGATACCAGAAATTCAGATAGCGTGAAAGATGCATGGGTGTCGCTCCGGTGTGGTGCTGTCAGCGGCCGGTGTCGGCGCGTATCAGGTCGGCGGCTTTCTCGGCGATCATGAAGGTCGCGGCATTGGTATTGCCGCTGGTGATGGTCGGCATCACCGAAGCATCGACGACGCGCAGCGCGCCGATGCCGTGTACGCGCAGTTGCGGGTCGGTGACGGCACCCGCGTCGCTGCCCATGCGGCAGGTACCGACCGGGTGATACGCCGGTGCTGCCTTGGCGCGGATGTAGCGGGCCCAGTCGGCATCGCTCGCAGGCAATGGATGGGGCCGGCGGTCGGCGATCACCAGCTTTTCGAGCGACGGCGAGCCGAACAGCCGGGCGATCAGTTTCTGGCCGCCGATCATGGTTTGAAGGTCCCGTTCGTCACCAAAAAATTGATGAACGATGCGTGGCTGGCCGTCGACCCCGAGTTCGACGCGACCACGACTCTTCGGCTGGCACAAGGTCGCGAGCACGGTTGCGGTCGGCTCCTTGGGCATCGCCGCGCTCGCGGTCGAAACCGTGTCCGGCTCGATGTCATATGCCAGCGGCAGGAAATGCAGCTGCACATCGGGTTCGTCGAGTTTGTCGTTGGTGCGCGCGAGCGCCATCGCTTGCACCGCGGGTGCACCCAACGCACCGCGGCGTCCGAACATGAAGCTGCTGGCCATGCGCAGCATGCCAAGCGGATGCATCTGCGAATTCAGGCTGGGCCGGTTGATGAATTTGTTCTGCCCGACGCCCGGGTGTTCCTGCAGGTTGGTGCCGACACCCGGCAGGTCGTGACGGCTGGTGATGCCGAGCGCCTGCAGCGGCGCACCTGGTCCGATGCCGGAACGCAGCAGCAGCGCGGCGCTGCCGACCGTGCCGGCGCAGATCAGTATTTCGCGGCGGGCGCGTACCGTCGACTGCCGTCCATTGCGTGTGATTTGAACGCCGGTCGCGCGGCGGCCGTCGAACGTGATGGTTGCTGCATGGCTGCGGGTCATGATCGTGAGATTGGCCCGCTCGCGAGCGGGCCGCAGAAATGCCTTCTCGGTGCTGCAGCGCCAGCCGTCGCGCTGCGTCGCGTCGGTGAGGAATGCCCCTTCCATGTCGCCGCCGTGGTAATCGGCGAGCAGCGGCATGCCGGCCTCGTGGCAGGCCGACAGGAATTCGCGACAGAGCGGATGGGCTTCGCGCATCGGCGAGATCGTCATCGGGCCACCGCGACCGTGGCTGGAATGTGGACGGCCCGTCCAGTCTTCGGATTTGAGGAAGTAGGGGCGTACCGCGTCAAAGCTCCAGCCGTGTGCGCCGGCGGCTTCCCAGCGATCGAAGTCGCGGCGTGTGCCACGAATGTAGACCTGGCCGTTGATCGAACTGCCGCCACCCAGCAGCTTGCCGGCCGACCACAGAAATCGGCGGCCGTTGATTGACGGGTCCGGCTCCTGGCAATAGCGCCAGTCGTAAGCCGGATGGCCGACCAGTCGCGCGAAGCCGACCGGCAACTGCACCAGCATGGATTTGGCTTCGCCGCCCGCCTCGATCAGCGCAACCGTGATGCCGGGATCTTCGCTGAGGCGGGCGGCGAGGATCGCCCCCGCACTGCCTGCGCCGACGATGACATAGTCCACCTCGGGGGT
>DATCXY010000480.1:0-2952 GCA_036570585.1 Solimonas sp.
CGCCCGCGGCGCTCCGGCCACCGGGCGCGATACCGGACGCTCGCGCGGCGGCGCGATGGAAACGGATGCCGGAACCGATGGCGCGGTTGCACTGACGACTGCGGCGGACACGGGCTCCGCCACCTCGGCGCCGCGCAGGCGCCAGGTGTCGATCCCCATCAGTTTGAGATACCGCTGCCGGCGCGCCGAGTCCATGGCCTTCATTCTAGCCGCGGAGCACGATGCACCGGCAGTGGATTTCGTGCGACTCAGGCGACGCGTCGCTCGCTGACGTTGCCACGCAGCGCCAGTGCGCGATTGACGCCGGACAGGATCGCCTTCAATGACGCGGTGACGATGTTCGGATCGCGCGCTGCACCGAACAGCGCCTTGTCGTCGCCGAGCTTGAGTTCGATATACGTCACCGCCGCCGCATCGGCGCCGCTGCCGATCGCATGCTCGTGATAGTCGACCACCGCGACCTTCTCGCCGATCAGCTGCGACAGGCCGGCGATGAACGCGTCGATCGGCCCGTTACCGCGGCCTTCGAGCTTCTGCGTACGGCCGTCGACCTCGATTTCGGTCGACAGCTCGACCTGATTGCGCGAGTCCTCGACCAGGTGATGCGCGACATAGGCATACGGCTGCTGCGCGTCGAAATACTGCTGCGTGAAGATGCCGCCGATATCCTCGGCCGTCATTTCCGTGCCGCTCTCGTCCATCGCGTTCTGCACGACCTGACTGAACTCGATCTGCAGGCGGCGCGGCAGCGACAGGCCGTATTCGTGCTCCAGCAAATACGAGATGCCGCCCTTGCCCGACTGCGAGTTGACGCGGATCACCGCCTCGTACGAACGTCCCAGATCCATCGGGTCGAGCGGCAGATACGGCATGTCCCAGATGTCGGTTTCCTTGCGCGCGGCAAACGCCTTCTTGATCGCATCCTGATGGGAGCCCGAAAACGAGGTGTAGACCAGGTCGCCGACGTACGGATGGCGCGGATGCACCGGCAGCTGATTGCAGTATTCGACGACCTGGCGGATCGCGTCGATGTCGGAAAAATCGAGTTGCGGAGCTACGCCCTGCGAATACAGATTCAGCGCCAGATTGACGACGTCAAAATTGCCGGTGCGCTCGCCATTGCCGAACAGCGTGCCTTCGATGCGATCGGCGCCGGCCATCAGCGCAAACTCGCCGGCGGCAGTGCCGGTGCCGCGATCGTTGTGCGGATGCACCGACAGGATGATCGCATCGCGCTTGGCGACATTGCGATGCATCCACTCGATCATGTCAGCGAAGATGTTCGGCGTTGAATGCTCGACCGTCGACGGCAGATTGATGATCAGCGGATTTTCCTTGGTCGCGCCAAACGCCTCGACCACCGCATCGACGACGCGCTTCGAAAAATCCAGCTCGGTGCCCGAAAACATTTCTGGCGAATACTCGAAACGCCAGTCGGTTCCCGGATTCTCGTCGGCCAGCCGTCGTGCCAGACGCGCATGTTTGACCGCCAGCTCATTCAACACCTCGTCCTGACTCATGTTGAACACGACGCGGCGCATGATCGGGGCGACCGCGTTGTAGACATGGACGATCGCGCGCTTCGCGCCCTTCAGTGATTCGAAGCTGCGACGTATCAATTCTTCGCGCGCCGGCGTCAGCACCTGGATCGTGACGTCGTCCGGAATCATGTTCTTTTCGATCAGCTGGCGGACGAAATCGAACTCGGTCTGCGATGCGCTCGGAAAACCGACTTCGATTTCCTTGAAGCCGATGCGGATCAGCTCGCGGAACATGCGCAGCTTGCGCTCGGCATTCATCGGCTCGATCAGCGCCTGATTGCCATCACGAAGATCGGTCGACAGCCAGATCGGCGCCTTGCTGAGCACGACGTCGGGCCACTGCCGGTCACGCAGGTGAATGGGTTTGAACGAACGGTATTTGGTCGATGGATCTTTGAGCATGGTCATGGCGGATTCCTGCCGGTGCGCGAACGGGCCTTGAAGCCTTGTCGGGCGGTTTGATTCGGGTGGTCTTGCTTGGCACGGTTTCGGCCCCGTGCGGGCGCGGTCTATGGTCTGCCTTACGGCAGAAGCAGACCAAGAAGCAGGCTGAACGCGCGCGCGAACCCGGCACTGGGCGTGCGGGTGGCGAAGTCAAAATGACGGGCGCAATTCATGACGCCGAACTATAGACCAATTTTCCGGCGCGGAAAACCATCGCAGGTCGATGCACCGTTCCCGCTCAGCCGTTTGCCGGTCGACGCGCGCGGCGCCACAGCAGCATTGTCGGCCCGGATAGCGCATACACAAAGAAGATCAGAAACAGGATGCGCGGCGGATCGATCATCACCAGCGCGAACACCCCGATCACGGCTGCCAGCGACAGAAAGCGCGTGCGCGTTTTCAGATTCACCTTCTTGAAGCTGTTGTAGCGCACGCTCGACACCATCGACAACGCGGTCGCCAAGGTCAGTGGCGCGGCAAAGCCGAGTACCTCGTCGCCGGTCAGCGGCACGTGGCCGGACACCCACGCGAACAGCGAATGGCTGTCATCAACGCAACTCCAGACGAAAAAGGTGATGACGGCGGCGGCGGCCGGGCTCGGCACGCCGTAGAAATCCTTGTCCGAGCTGGCAATCGCCGCCAGCACATTGAAACGCGCCAATCGCAGTGCGGCGCAGGCGGCGTACGCAAACGCGATCACCCAGCCAAGCTTGCCGCCGATCCAGCGATAGTCGGCGAGATAATGAAGCGAGAACGCCCAGATCAGCACTGCGGGCGCAACGCCGAATGCGACCATGTCGCACAGCGAGTCGTATTCCTTGCCGAAATCGGTCTGCGTGTTGGTCAAGCGCGCCACGCGGCCATCCAGGCCATCGGCAATCATCGCGCCGAAAATGCCGAACACCGCCGCGTCGAAATGCCCCGCGGTCGCCATCACGATCGCATAGAAGCCGCCAAACAGCGTGCC
>DATCXY010000481.1:0-7443 GCA_036570585.1 Solimonas sp.
AACCAACGACGCTGGCGTCGCCAGCCTGCGCATCGAGTGCGGTATCGAGCGTGAAGCGCTGCGCTTCCTGCAACGTGACCGGCCCTGCCGCGAACGACTCGATGCGGATCTTCGGCCCTTGCAGGTCGGCGAGGATGCCGATGTCGATGCCGAGTTTGTGCGCTTCGCGCCGAACCTGCTCGGCGCGGCGCTGCTGGTCCTCGGCAGTGCCGTGCGAGAAGTTCAGGCGCACGACATCGACGCCCGCGGCGAGCACGCGGCGCAGCACCGTGGGCTCGTCGGTCGCCGGGCCGAGGGTGGCAACAATCTTGGTGCGGCGGATCATGGAATTCCCGGTTCTCCGAATACAATCAGTGTAGGCGCAAGGCGCGCGATCGGCAGTGTCATTGAAACAGGTTTCGGAGGATGGATGATGACGGTTTTTGGCACCCCCCTGAGCGCCGGCGCCAAGCGCGTGCTGCTGCTCGGCTCCGGCGAACTCGGCAAGGAAGTCGTCATCGAGCTGCAGCGCTATGGCGTCGAGACGATTGCCGTCGATCGCTACGCCAATGCACCGGCCATGCAGCTTGCGCATCGCAGTCATGTCATCGACATGCTCGACGGTGCCGAGATCCGGCGCGTGATCGAACTGGAACAACCGGATCTGATCGTGCCGGAGATCGAAGCCATCCATACGCCGACACTGCAGGCACTCGAACGCGAAGGCCATACCGTGATCCCGACCGCGCGTGCGGCCTGGCTGACGATGGACCGCGAAGGTATCCGCAGCCTCGCGGCCGAAGAACTTGGCTTGCCGACGTCGAGCTATCGCTTCGCCGGCACGTTCGATGAGTACCGCGCGGCCGTCGCCGAAATCGGCATGCCGTGCGTGATCAAGCCGGTGATGTCGTCGTCGGGCAAGGGGCAGTCGACGATCAAGACTGCGGCCGATATTCAGAAAGCTTGGGATTACTCGCAGGCCGGAGGTCGTACCGGACGCGGACGCGTGATCATCGAAGGTTTTGTCGATTTCGACTACGAAATCACCATGCTGACCGTACGACACGTGGCCGGCATCAGCTTCTGTCCGCCGGTAGGCCATCTGCAGGCCGACGGTGACTATCGTGAGTCCTGGCAGCCGCAAGCGATGAGCGAACGGGCGCGACAGCGTGCCGAAACGATCGCCGCAAAGGTCGTCGATGCCTTGTGCGGCGAACACGGCCGCGGCATGTTCGGCGTCGAGTTCTTCATTCGCGGCGACGAAGCCGTCTTTTCCGAGCTGTCGCCGCGACCGCACGACACCGGGCTGGTCACGCTGATCTCGCAGGACCTGTCGCAGTTCGCGCTGCATGCGCGCGCGATCCTTGACCTGCCGATTCCGAACATCCGCACGCGCGGCCCGGCGGCGAGTTGCGCGGTGTTGTTCGAGGGCGATCGCAAAGCCCCGCGCTACACCGGTGTGGCGGAAGCGCTCGCCGAGCCGGACACGCAGTTACGCTTGTTCGGCAAGCCGGAGATCGTCGGCAAGCGCCGCATGGCCGTGACGCTGGCGCTGGGCGACGATATTGATCAGGCGCGCGCCAAGGCCCGGCGCGCGGCGGCGAAGGTGCAGCTGCTCTGAAACGCAAGCGCCGTCCTTCCTGCAGGAGCACGCCTTGCGCGCGATCGAATGTTTCAACAGCGTCGGGATTCCATGCGGTCGCGCGCAAGGCGCGCTCCTGCACCGAAGGCCTTACGCAGACTGAAGCGCGACCGCGCGTCAGCGATTCTCGGGCAGCGGGATGAATTCGGTTTCGCCCGGTACCTTGTCGAAGCGTTGCGCCTTCCAGTCGGCCTTGGCCTGTTCAAGCCGCTCCGCACTGCTTGCGACGAAGTTCCACCAGATCTGGCGTGCCCCGACCGGTTCGCCGCCAAGCAACATCAGGTGCGCGTCCTGTTCCGCACGCAGCGTGATGGCGGCATCGCTTGCGAAGATCGGCATATCGCTTTCCGAAAATTGACGCTCATTGATCGTGACGCTGCCCGCCACCACGTACAGCGCCCGCTCGCTGTAGCCGTCCGGCAGCGCGAGCGTCGCGCCAGCGCGCAGCTTGGCTTCGACGTAGAAGGTCGGCGAGGCGCAGCTTGCGGGTGAGGTCATGCCGTAGGCGCTGCCGGCGATCACGCGCAGGCGAACGCCGCCTTCATCCCGGCTCGGCAGATCGTGGGCGGGATAGTGCTCGAAGCCGGGCTCGCACTGCTCGGCGGCGAGCGGCAGCGCGACCCAGGCCTGGATGCCGTGCACGCGGGCGCCATGCGCACGCGCATCGGCCGGGCTGCGTTCGGAATGGACGATGCCGCGGCCGGCGGTCATCCAGTTCAGGTCGCCCGGCGTGATGGTCTGCACGCTGCCCAGTGAGTCGCGATGATCGATCGCGCCCTCGAACAGGTAGGTGACGGTCGCCAGACCGATGTGTGGATGCGGCCGCACGTCCGTGCCGCGACCCGGTGCGAAGTCCCACGGACCCATGTGGTCGAAGAAGATGAATGGGCCGACCATCTGACGATGGCCAATCGGCAGCACGCGGCGCACGGTGTCGCCATCACCAAGATCACGGACGCGGCCCTGCAGGACATCGATGATCGGCTTGGCGTGTTCGGTCATGGCAGTCTCGTATCGGACGGAGACTGGAGGATACGACAGCCGCTGGTTGCGACGTGCGTCAGTCTGCGTGCAGTGCGACCTGGCGCGTGGTCGCATGCGTTGCACCATTGTTCGCCGGCAGCGGCGATGATGTGCTGCTGCGGAAGGCCCAGTCAGCCTGCTCGGCGAAGATCTGCCGCTGGCGTTCGCAGGTTTCGATGGTCGCGCGCAGGTCGCTGAGCAAGCCGCCGGCTTCACCGTCGAGGTCGAGCGGCAACGGCAGCAGGCGCTGTTCGCGACGGTAGGCATGCAGCGCGAGCCGCGCCAGCGACACGGGTGCCAGCAGGCCATGCGCAAGCCAGAGCGACAGGCCCAGCCCGGCGAGCGTCGCGCCCATCGTCCAGAGCAGCAAATGTTCCGTGCGCCAGCCCATCGGCGCGAGCAGCAGGAACCCGATCATGACCAGCAGCGGGGTCATGCTCGCGAGCACCAGCACGCCGTAGAACTTGTCGGCCAGCCGATCGAACGGCAGCCAGCTGCGCAGGCGGCGATAGCGGTTGACGGGGAGTTCTTGCATGGCCGCGGCAGAATAGGCGGCGCGGCCTGCGTGTTGCGGGCGAGGACGCCAAACGGCAGCAAACAAGCGGATCGGCGCAGCAGTGTTCAGCCGATTCCCGAAGGCGATGTCGGAGATTGCCTGTGCCGGCGTTGCACACCGCGCACGGTCTGACTTCCTGCAAGGGGCTTGCGTGCCGCTGCAGCGCTCAGCGGATGTCGACGTGCGGCATCGGCGCCGCCGGTTTGGGAATCGGCAGCGGCACGATGTGCGTCGGATGGCCACCGGCTTCAAGGCGCTGCTGAACAGCCAGCGGCATCTGATTGTGCAGCCAGCGCGTCAGCAGGGTTTCATGCTCAAACACCAGCTTGCTCGAGAACACGACGCACTTCGGGAAGTCGGCGAACACGGTTGGCAACAGACTCATCAACTCGCCGAGCGGATCGCCGCCGTAGGCCTGGTAGCTGGTCGCCGCGAGGTCGCGGCTGGCGCAATAGCTGGTGAAATAGTTCACCGAGTTTTCGATGCGTGCGCGCAGCGACTTCAGCGTGCGCTCGCTGTTGAACGCTTCCTTGTCGACTTCACCGACCGATACGAACACGACGTTGGCGAAGCGGCCCGGAAACGTGTCGAGCACCCAGCGCAAGGTGTGCATGCCGGCACCGCGACTGTTGCCGAGCAGGATCACCGCAGTTTCGGCCGCCGGGTCGGGTGTGCGCGCGAGAACTTCCTCATCCCAGGTCGGTTTTGTGGTGTAGACCTGATCGACGCGCAGCATCAGGCTGCTGACCTGTTCGTAGTGGCGGTGGATGATCAGGCAGAAGCCGACCACGGCGCTGGTGATCAGCACCGTCACCCAGCCGCCGAGCATCAACTTCTCGGCGAGAATCACGATCAGGATTGCGGCGCAAACGATGAAGCCGATCGCGGCGACCGCGAACTTCGCCTTCCAGTCGAGCTGGTAAAGGCGTCGTTCCCACCAGTGCCGGCACAGGCCGAACAGCGACAGCGAAAAGGTCAGAAACACGTTGATGCTGTAGAGCACGACCAGCAGGCGCACCGAGCCACGTGTCATCAGCAGGATCATCAGCGCCGAAATGCCCATCACCAGCACGCCGTTTTGGGTGACCATGCGGCTCGACAGCTGACGGAACTGGCGCGGTACCCAGCGATCGGTCGCCATGCTGGCGAGCACTGCCGGACCGCCGAGAAAGCCGGTGTTGGCGGCCACCAGCAGCAAGCCGGCCTCCAGCGCCAGCACGATCCACATCGCGGTATCGACGTGCGTGGCGCCCAGCGGCAGGCTGCTCAACACCAGCCGGAAGGTCACCGCGTTGAGCGTCTGGCCGGTCGTTGGCGAGGCGTGCCAGAGCAGGTACAGCAGGATCACGCCACCGGCGGTGAACGCCAGCGACAGTGCCATGTAGAACATCGTCCAGTGGCCGGTGCGCACGCGCGGTTCGGCCAGCATGTTGACGTTGTTCGAGACTGCCTCAATGCCGGTATAGGTGCCGGCGCCGACCGAATACGCGCGCAGGAACAGCGCGACCGTGAACATCCAGCCCGATTCCTTCGATAGCTGCAGCGTCTCGTGCCACGTTGCCTGCACGACGCCGGACAGTGCACCCGCGTGGGCATTGACGCCGTAGACGATCAGGAACGCGTGGGTGATGAAAAAGCCGAGGAAGATCGGAGCCAGCACCATGATCGATTCCTTGACGCCGCGCAGATTGAGCGCGATCAACAGCACGATGATGCCGATCTCGGCACCGAGCTTGTAGACCTGCGCGTGCGGCGAGAACAGGCTGAACATCGCGTCGGCGCCGCTGGCCACCGAGATCGCGATGGTCAACACGTAGTCGACGATCAGCGCCGAGCCGGACACCAGGCCGGCGTACGGGCCGATCAGCTCGGTCGCCGCCTTGTAGCCGCCGCCACCGGACGGAAACAGCTCGATGACCTGGTTGTAGGCCATCGAGATGATGAACACGGTGAGCGCGGTGGCGCCGGCCAGGTACAGGGCCAGCGGGGTATGGTGGCCGAGCGCGAGGAACGCCTCTTCGGGTCCGTAGCACGATGAAGACAAGCCGTCGGCGCCGAGGCCAATCCACGCCAGCAGCGCGATCAGCACGATGTGCTTGCGTGTTTTCGGGTCAAACGGGTCCAGCTTCTTGCCGAAAATCAGGCGCCGGACGCTGTGCAACACGCTCATCGATAAGGTTGCCGTCGTGCGAAAGCGCGAGATTCTAGCATCGTGGGCAAAACTTGCCCTATCGCTGGAAACAGCCGCCGCGTACAATCCGCGCCCCGCTTTCCGCTCCCTACCGGGTTGTCCCTGTGATTCAGAATCTGCGCAACATCGCCATCATTGCTCACGTTGACCATGGCAAGACCACGCTGGTCGACAAGCTGCTGCGACAGTCGCAAACCCTGGATGCACGTGAACAGCTTGGCGAGCGCGTGATGGACTCGAACGATATCGAGCGCGAGCGCGGCATCACGATTCTGTCGAAGAACACGGCGATCCGCTGGCTGGACAAGCGGACCGACATCGAATATCGCATCAATATTGTCGACACCCCCGGACACGCCGACTTCGGCGGCGAAGTCGAGCGCGTGCTGTCGATGGTCGACTCGGTGCTGCTGCTGGTCGATTCGGTCGACGGCCCGATGCCGCAGACACGCTTCGTCACGCAGAAGGCCTTCAACATGGGCCTCAACCCGATCGTCGTGCTGAACAAGATCGACCGTGTCGGCGCGCGTCCGGACTGGGTGGTCGACCAGGTCTTCGAACTGTTCGACCGTCTCGGCGCCAATGACAAGCAGCTCGACTTCCCGTTCATTTACGCCTCGGGTCTGAACGGCTACGCCGGCAACTCGGCGGACATTCGCGAAGGCGACATGACGCCGTTGTTCGAGACCATCGTCGACAAGGTGCCGGTGCCGGACGTTCACCCGGAAGAGCCGTTCCAGATGCAGGTGACCTCGCTCGCGTATTCGAGCTACGTCGGTGTCATCGGCACCGGTCGCATCAAGCGCGGCCGCATCAAGCCAAACACGCCGGTCGCCGTCGTCAATCGTGACGGCACGGTGCGCAATGGTCGCGTGCTGCAGGTGCTCGGCTTCATGGGCCTCGACAAGGTCGAAGTGGCGGAAGCGCAGGCCGGCGACATCGTCGCCGTCACCGGCATCGAAGAGCTCGGCATCTCCGAGACGATCTGCGACCCCAAGGTGCCGGAACAGCTGCCGACGCTGCAGGTCGACGAACCGACGATGAGCATGATCTTCGAGGTCAACAAGTCGCCGTTCGCGGGCAAGGAAGGTAAGTTCGTCACCTCACGCCAGATCGGTGATCGCCTTCAGCGGGAGCTGAAGACCAACGTCGCGCTGCGCGTCGAGCCGATGAGCACCGGTGATCAGTTCCGCGTCTCCGGCCGCGGCTTGCTGCACTTGGGCATCCTGCTCGAAAACATGCGTCGCGAAGGCTACGAGATCGCAGTTTCGCGGCCGCAGGTGATCGTCAAGGAAATCGACGGCGAGCTGTGCGAGCCGTACGAAACCCTGGTCGCCGATGTCGAGGAAGCCAACCAGGGCGGCGTCATCCAGGGCCTCGCCGAACGCGGCGGCAAAATGCAGAACATGGTGCCGGACGGCAAGGGGCGCGTCCGCCTTGAATACCTCGTGCCGTCACGCGGCCTGATCGGCTTCCAGACCCAGTTCATGACCATGACCTCGGGCACCGGCCTGCTGTTCCACAACTTTGATCATTTCGGTCCGAAGACGCAGGCGACCGACATCGGCCAGCGCCGCAACGGCGTGATGATCTCGATGGACATGGGCAAGTGTCTCGCGTACTCGCTGTTCAACCTGCAGGAGCGCGGCCGCATGATGGCCGAGCCCAGCGACGAAGTGTACGAAGGCCAGATCGTCGGCATCCACTCGCGCGACAACGACTTGGTCGTCAACCCGCTGAAGGGCAAGAAGCTGACCAACATGCGCGCCTCGGGTTCGGACGAGAACGTGATCCTGGTGCCGGCGGTCAAGTTCGCGCTGGAACCGGCGCTGGAGTCCATCAACGATGACGAGCTCGTCGAGCTGACGCCGGTATCGATCCGCATCCGCAAGAAGTTCCTGAAGGAACACGAGCGCAAGCGCTCGGGCCGCGACGATTGATCGTTGCTGACGAAACAAAAAGGCGCACTTCGGTGCGCCTTTTTTGTGATCGTGATCGTTGTTGTCGTTGCGGAGTCGGGGGGCTTCATTCGGTCGCGCCCATCGTCAGCCC
>DATCXY010000482.1:0-4356 GCA_036570585.1 Solimonas sp.
TACAGGCGCGTTGGCGCTCAGCCTTTCGCCAGATGCGCCTGCGCGAACGAGACCATGTCGGCGATCGACTGCCGCACTTCCGGAAAGATCGCCGCGAACAGCGGAAACGCGTGCGGCAACACCGGCCAGATCTCGAAGCGCACATCGACGCCGGCGGCCTTGGCGCGGCGCGCGAACAGCACGGTGTCGTCGAGCAGCACTTCCGAATCGCTGGCGAGCAGGTACATCGGCGGGAAGCCGCGACAGTCGGCGTACAGCGGCGACAGTTCCGGATCGGACGCGTCGTGACCGCCCGCGTAAAGCTCATCGACGCGTTGCAGTTCAACGATCGGCAGGATCGGATCGGTCTTCATCCGCAGCGTGCGCGACGGCGGTGCGTGAATGCGGCCCAGCGCGGTGGCGGGCGACACCGGCATCGCGCATGCCGGCATCGGCCAGCCGCGCTTGCGAATCCGTTGCAGCAGGCCGAGCACCAGATTGCCGCCGGCCGACTCGCCGGCAAGCACGATGCGCGACGGCGCGAAGCCGAGATCGAGCACGGCCTTGTACGCGCGTTCGCAATCGTCGAGCGCCGCGGGGAAACGGTTGAACGGCGCCAGCCGATAATCCGGAACGAAGCCGACCGCGTCGAGTTCACGGCACAGCCTGGCCACCAGTCGCACCTGCATGTCCGGCGCCGCCGGCAGCACGAACGCACCACCGTGCAACCACAGCAACATCGTCTTGCCGGGCTGGTCAAGCGCGCCGACGACGTGCCCGGCGACACCACCATCGGGCGCGCCGATCACGTCATAGTCGATCGCAAAACCGCTGCTGTCCTTGCAGGTCTGGCTCGCAACCAAAAGCTGCGCGCGCGCGATGCGCTTGTTCGAGCCATTGAGCATCCAGCGCAGATAGCGCGGCATGATCTGGCGCAGAAACCAGGTGATGACACGGCTGCGGCGACTGATCACCACATCCTTGAGCCGCGGCACGCCAGCCTCGGTCGTCGGCAAGATGGCGCGCTGCAATTCGTTCGGTTCGGCTTTCATCGGCGCAGTCTAGCGGTGCGGATGACGATATGCGCCGCTCGAAACCCGCAGTCGTCTCGAATGCTCTGCCGCTACGGCATCCCCGTTGCTGGTGCGCCCGCGTGATTGCGGCGCAGCTGGCGCTCGCGGATCGCCATGAACAGTGCGATCGCGAATGCGTAACTGGTGACCAGGCTCATGACGAAGTAGATCCACGGCGCGCGCATGCCGAGACGACGACCGTCGATGATCGTCCACAGCGGAAACAGCAGCAGATTGGCGAAGATCAGATCCTGTCCGCCGGACGCCGACGCCGGATTGACGAACAGCAGTGTCGTCCAATGCCACCAGCCGGCGGTATCACCGTATTCGCGCAGATACGCGATGTTGAAATACCAGCCGATGATCAGCGCCGGCACCGCGATCAGGTAACACACAAGTTCCAGCGCAGAGAAGCCGCCGCCGCGAAACAGCTCGCGGTTGATCCAGTAGATCCACGCCACCAGCGCCAGGCCGATCAGCGCGTAAACCATTTCCGTCGGTGCCATTGTTTCTCCCCTTTTGAACGGACGGGCGCCGGCAGTCTGGAACGCCGCAGCGTGACGAAAATCATCCGATCAGACGGGCTACGCGTGGCACTCGGCATGAACAGGTGGGGAAGATCAAAACCTCTGCCCCGTTCGTCCCGAGTGTTTCGGCGCCAGCCGAAATGTATCGAGGGACCGCGAGCCACCTTCCACCGCGAACGCTGATTTCCCAGATTGGCGCGTGCCTCGATACACCGCGCTATGCGTGGCACCCGGCATGAACGGGTGGAGAAGATCAAAACCCCTGCCTCGTTCGTCCCGAGTGTTTCGGCGCCAGCCGAAATGTATCGAGGGACCGCGAGCCACCTTCCACCGCGAACGCTGATTTCCTAGATCGGCGCGTGCCTCGATACACCGCGCTACGCGTGGCACTCGGCATGAACGAGTGGGGAAGATCAAAACCTCTGCCCCGTTCGTCCCGAGTGTTTCGGCGCCAGCCGAAATGTATCGAGGGACCGCGAGCCACTTTCCACCGCGAACGCTGATTTCCTAGATTGGCGCGTGCCTCGATACACCGCGCTACGCGTGGCACTCGGCATGAACGGGGTGGGGGAAGATCAAAGCCCGACCCTCCCGCGCGACCGGGCTGGCTCGGTGAGCTACTGCAGCGTCAGCCCGTCGCCACGCATCACCGTGACTTCATCGTCGACGCGCACTTCGCTGTCCCACAGATAGGACAGATGCGGATGCGCGGTGCGCAGCACGGCCAGCGCGGCGGGATCGTGGCTGAGCTGGTAATCCATCCATGCCACCGAATAGGTCTTGGCGATGTCGAAGCCCCACTGCGCCGTCGGCAGCAGCGGATAGTTGGTCCACTGCGCATGCGATGACGCCTCCGCCACGATGAACGCGCGGTCGCCTTCGAGCTTTTCGTAGACCGGCCGCACGACCGCGGGATTGACCAGCGGGATCGGCGCGACCGGCCCGTCGTAATCGCCAGTCTGGATCATGGTCGGGATCGGGTTGGCATCGAACGGCGCCGACTGCTCGCTGATCGGTGCTGCCGCGACGGCCGCCTGCAGGCGCGGCTCGACCGCCTGCAGCCCCAGCGTCGTGATCGCACCGAGGCTGTGGCCGATCACGCCGACGCGCTGCTGATCGAGCACGCTGCGCACCGGCGACTGTTCCAGCAGATACGTCAGCGCGTCTTCGGAATCGGTGATGTTGGTGCCCTCGTCGCCCGCCACGCGATCGCCGGAATGCCCCTGCCCGGCGAAGTCGAACGCGAACACCAGATAACCGGCATCGGCGAACGCCTGATGCCACCAGCGGTACATCGCGACATTGGTGTTGACGCCTTCCAGCGCCAGAATCACCGGGAACGGCCCGTCACTCGGCGGCACCGCGGCGCGCTTCGGCAACACGATCTCGCCGTACAGCGACGTGCCATAGCGGTTCTTGAACGTCACCGGTACCAGCGCGACGCCGTCGTTGTAGTACGGGTTGCCGTACCAGTTGTAAACCTGATCGAGCCGCGAGCCGTCGTGCAGCTGTGCGAGCGTCGCACGCACGGTGAACGCGATCAGTTCCGGATCAGTGAGATCGCGAATCGTCGTGCCGAGCACGACCGGATCGAACAGCCGCGCCACCGCCGCCGTCGGCAGCACCGACGCCAGCGCATCGACATTGTCGATCACTGCCTCGACTTCCGGCGGCGCCGGCGGCGGATTCTCGCCGGTCTGCCAGGTGGGCCAGTCCTTCAGTGCTGCGCCGCTGGATGGCGCTGCGCTTCCGCCGCAGGCTGACAACGCCACGATCACGCCCGCGACGCAGCATTCCGAGATGGCAGCCCCCAAGCCCCGATTCGTTCGCACCTTGCAGTCTCCCGAGTGATGGAGATCTGCGTCTCCTGTTGAGCCGGCATCGATGCCAGCGCTGTGACTGTAAGGCGCATTGGCGGCAAGCGGAATCGCGTGGCCTTCAGATGCTGGGCACAGCATTTTGGCGAATGGCCGACGCCGAACGAGATGCCGGACATCCCGAGACAGTCCGAATAGGTCTGTCGCGCGTCATTCCTTGATTGAAATGACGGGCTCGGCACCACAACGTAGCGTGCCCACGCGGCCGCCCCGGCTCGCCACCAAAATGAAGCGAATTCTCCCGCGCCGGTAGAATGCAAAGTTGGCCCCACTGCTGTGCAGATCAACCATGTCTTTGTTCGCTCGCTGGTTTCGCAAAGCGCCGTCGCGTTCGACGGCGCCGGCGTCAACGCTTCAATCGACGGCAGCGAAGACAGCCGAGAAGGTGCTTTCCGAGGCGGGCAGCGCCCAGCGTGCGCTGGCCGCTTTCGCCGAGGAAAAAGCGTTGCGGTCGGCGATCGATCGACAGGACTTCGAGGTAGTGGCTCGACTGGTCGTTGCCGGAACATCGACCGGGATTCGCCGGATGGCGGCGGAGGCCATTGAAGATCCCGACCTGCTGCGGCAACTCATCCGCGATGTCCGCGGCGGCAATGACAAGGGTGTCTACAAGATCCTGACGTCCAAACGCGATGTCTTGCTCGAGCAGGCCCGCAAGCTCGCGCAGTTGCAGGCCGAGATCAATGCGGCCTCGGAAGCCCTCGAGCGCCACAGCCAGCGCGCTTACGACGCGCTGTTCAGCGAGAGACTGGGTCAGTTCGAGACGCGCTGGACCGCGGTGGCCGAGCATGCCGATCCGGAACTGCGCGGCAGCGTCCAGCACTGGATTGATCGCGCGCGGGGGACCGAAGCCGAACATTTGCGGGCGGTGGCCGCGCGAGCATCACGCGAGCAGGCGGC
>DATCXY010000483.1:0-5718 GCA_036570585.1 Solimonas sp.
GATCGTAGGAGACGTTGAGCAGGTCATACGTCGCCGCGTTGGCCGCCAGCGGCAGCGCGAGCGCGGCCAGCAATACGGAAAAGGACTTCTTGATCATGATGGATTCCTTGGCTGGAGCGTCGGTTCAGAACGCGATCTGGAAACGGGTGAACAGCAGCTTTTCGTCCTCGCGGTCGCCGCTGGCGGCGCCGCTGTCGAACGCGGTCTGCGAGTAGCTGAGCGCGATCTTCAGATTGGCGACGGGATACCAGTTGACGGCGGTCGACCAGGTCTTCTCCTTGCGCGCCGAAGCGGCCGGGTTCGCATAGATCGGGAACGCATCCTTGTCGATGGCGAGTTCGCCGTAGCGCGCCGCGAGTTCCCAGGCGCCGAAACCGCCGCTGCCGAGCGGCGCGTTCGGCTTGCCGACGCCGCGGAAGCTGGCGTCCTCGCCGGTCAGCACATAGTTCGTGACCAGCTGCCAGGCCTTGTTGTCGAGCGTGTCATGGTCCGTGCCGAGCGCGACTTTCTCGCGGGCGACGATGTACTCGGTGAGCAGGCCGAAGCTGTTGCGGTAGAAGTAGGCCTGCGGGCTGATGCGGGTTTCGCTGCCGTCGTACGCGGTACCGGCCAGATAGGTGAGCAGCGTGTTCTGTCCCGGCGTGCGGTATTTCACCGACCCGCTGTCGCCGGTGCCGTCCTTGTCTCCGTACGAGCCGCCGACGCCGAAACCCAGACCCTGGAAGAAGCCGGGGCTGTTCTTGAACGGTTCGGCGAACAGGCGTGCGGCGATTTCCTTGCGGTTGTCCGACTCCGGCTGCTGCTTGCCGTCGCGACCATCCGGCGCCCCGTTGAACACGCCGACGGCGTAATCGAGCGTGTCGTCGAACAGGCTGCCGCCCAATTGCACGCCATAGTCGCGGTTCGGGCCGAGCTCGTTGGGCAGGCCGCGTTCGTTGAAGGTGGTTGCCGAACTGGACTGCAGGTTTTCCAGAACGATCGGCGCCTTGAATTTACCGGCGCGGACGTTGAATGCAGGATTCAGCCGCAGTTCGCCGTAGGCATCGGAGACCGTTGCGCTGTCTGGTGCGAAATTCGGCTGGATGCGGAAGAAGAGGATCTTGTTGAACGTCAGCTCGAAGGTCGGCTCGACGCGGCGCAGCAGGAAACCATCATTGGTCCGCGGTGCCTTGTCGTCGAGGTAGAAGCGGCCATCGAACTGCAGCAGGCCGCGGAGTTTGAACTGGAAGGCCTTGTCCGCAGACTGGATGGCGAAGCCCTTGTCCGAGGCCGAGACCGTCGCCGTTTTCCTGGCGCTGGCGCTGGCGTCTTCCTGCTGGATTTCGAGCTGCCGTTCGAGCACGCGAACGCGCTGATCGAGCTGCTCGGTACTCGGCGTTTCCTGGGCGAGCGCTGTTCCGGCAATGGCTGCCAGCGGCAGCGCCCATAACGATTTGATGTACTTCGACATGACAAGATTCCCCCGGTGTGCGTTGAAAGTGCGGGTATCCTGCCGGCGCAGATTATTGAGGTAAAAGAATATTAAGTGGTATTTATATTCTCAAAAGTTTTAATGAGACGCGCGATCAGTTCGCCGCCGGCCCGTTGGCTGGCGCTGCGCTGCGGGTCGGGTGAAGCGGGAATTCAGTAGCGCGGCACGCGGCTATCGATCTCGATCGACCAGGCATCGATGCCGCCGCTGATGTTGGCGATATCCCCGTAGCCGTTTTTTTCCAGAAAGCGTGCCGCCATTTCCGAACGCATGCCGTGATGGCACAGCAGCGCGATCGGTGCCTGCGGATCGAGCTCGCTGAAACGCTGCGGCAATTGATGCAAGGGCATATGCACAGCGCTGTCGATGCGGGCGAGGGCCAGTTCATCGTCTTCACGCACGTCGACGACGGTAATGGTGCCGGCGGCGAGCCGCTCATGCAGCTGGGTCACGCTGATGGTTTTCATGGCGAGTGTCGTCAGTGGACGGTGAAGCGGATGATGCCGATCAACTGGTCGCTCTGCGTGACGACGCGCACCTGCCAGTCACCGCGCGGATCGGCGGGGAAGCTGCTCTTGTGCGTCCATGTCCGATAGCCGGCCTCGCGACTGCCGCGGACCTCGATCGGGATGCTGTCGATCAGCTGGCCTTCGTGCCACCACTGATGGACGACCTGCTCGGCGAGACCGCGCGGTGCGTGGATCGGCGTCCATGCATAGAGTCCGTTTGTCGTCAGCTCGTCGGCGCTCAGGGTCTTGATGGTGGGGCCGGGGGTGCGCTGTTCGGCATCGATGACCGCCACCGCATGCGCGCCATGCACCCACAAGGTCGCAGGCGGAATCGCGAAGCGCAGCATGCTCAGTGCGCCAGCGAGCAGCAGGCTGGCGATCAGCGCGGCGGGCCAGCGCAACCAGCGCAGACGCGACAACACGCTGGCGAATGCCGGCATCGCGAGCACGGCGGCGGCGGCAATCGCCAGCCATAAGCTGGTGGCGGTGGTGAGCTGCCAGAGCATCGGCGCGGCGGCGAGCACGGTCGCAAAACCGGCCGCGGCATGAAAGCTCCACAGCAGACCGCGGTGAATGACGACGCGATCGAAATACAGCGGATCGATCATCGACACCAACGCGAAGCCGGCCAGCGCGACGAGGAACACCGGTTGCGCGCTGGCCCAGGTCGTGGTCGCGAGAAAGAACGGCAGCGTGAAGAAGAACGATTCCTGATGCAGGCCCTGCAACACATAGCGCACGAGTCCCGGCGAATGACGCAGCCAGCGACCGCGCTCGGCGAGCTTCAGCCATTGCGGCTCGAACATCGCGATCAGCCACGACAGCGGCAGCAGGATCACCAGCGTCTGTGCGACCTTTTCCTGACGCTGGATCAGCACCAGACTCGCGGCGCCGGCGGCGAAGCTGCACACCGCGACCAGGGGTTTGTAGCGCGTCCACAGTCGCAGCAGACGCGCAGGCGCCGCCGAAACTTCAGGCATGGGACGACGATTGCGGGTGGACGAGGCCGGCGAGTTCGGTGCGGCTGTAGACGCCCAGCTTGCGATAGACGCGATACAGATGATTGGCGACCGTCGACGGCGCGACGCCGATCTTCTTCGCCGCCTGTTTGAACGACAGGCCCTGCGCGACGCAGTAGACGATCTCGCGTTCGCGTGCGGTCAGACGGTCGAGGGGTCCGGCCGGCCAGAGAATGATCAGGAATAGCTCGCCGAGCTGTTCGCAGCGCACCATCAATTCGCCCTGTGTGCCGGTCGTGCCGGGTGCCGGTACCGGAAACGGCAGGCGCTGCCCTTCGCGCTCGGGCATGCGTTCATCGAGCAGATCGAGAAAGCTCGGCTGCGCTTCATGGAACAGGCCTTCGCCATCGACAACCGCACCGGCCGCGTCCGGCGGCCGGTCGGCATAAGTTCGCGCCAGGTGCAGGAAGAATGAATGCGAGGCCGCGTTGAACAGGTGATAACTCGCGCGCTTCTGGCGTTGCTTGTCGGCGTCGGTGAACGAGGCGCCGCGGTCCTTGCGATACAGGCTCAGCAATGAATACAGACCGCTGCGGCGATCGAGGTGGCCGGTCGACAGGATGCGATTGATGCCGAACGGCGCAAATGTGCTGCGATAGAGATCCGATGCGAAAAAAGTTTTATCTGGACAGACATCGCGCATGTCGATCGGCGTGTCGAGCGTGGTCAGCAGGTGCGGCAGGATCGGATTGCTCGCTGACGTCGACTCCAGCTGTGCCGGAAACGCCGCCGGCAATCCATGCACGGTGACGGTATGAAAACGCATTTCGGCGAGCACGCCGCTGCCCCACAACACGCCGTCGCAAGGCAGTACCTGTGCGAGCTGGGCGAGCGCCCAGCTACGAAATTGCGGCGCCGCGACCTGCAGGCCGGAGCGATAGAGGCGGGCGATCATGCGATCAAGCGGGTCGATCGCGTCAGACGGGTGCGCTTTGCTGGACATGCCGTAGGTATGGGCTCCGCTGGCGAAAGCCGCCTCCGATGCCGGGGCGGGATTTACTATCGAGAGGACACGATGGTGGGCTCATACTATCAGCATCAAGCTGCAAGCCCGGCAAGGAGTCGCCGATGAGAAACCTCGCACAATGGCTGGATGAATACAGTGCCAGCCACCGCAATCCGACCAACAAGCTGCTGCACTGGATTTGCGTGCCGCTGATCGCCTTTTCGATCGCATGCGCACTGAAGGTCATTCCCGTTGGTCACGGCAATTTCAACGCCGCGACGTTTGTCGGTGTCGTGACCTTGCTCTATTACTTTCGCCTGTCGTGGCGGCTGGCGCTCGGCATGACGGCGATTTTCCTGCTCGCGTACTGGGCGGTCATTGCGCTGCATGCAGCGCTCGGCCTGAATCTGCTGTGGCTGTCGATCGCGATCTTTGTGCTGGCATGGATCGGCCAATTCATCGGCCATCATGTCGAACGTGCGCGGCCGTCGTTCTTCAAGGATCTGCAATTCCTGCTGATCGGCCCCCTGTGGTTGCTCGACGCGGTCTATCGCAGCATGTCGATTCCCACCGGGCGCAGTGCCGCGGCGCACTGACGTTGCATCACGCCAGCAAAAAAGGCCCGCGACGCGGGCCTTTTTTGCTGGCGTGCGAGAAGAGCGATGCGGAGCCACGATGATCAGCGCCGCGCCCAATCAAGCGCGTCTTCCAGTCGGTCATTGCCCCAGAACAGTTCGCCGTCGACGATGAAATTCGGCGCACCGAACAGACCGCGACTCAAGGCCTGCGCGCCTTGCTCGCGCAGCTTGGATTTCTCCGCCGCACTCGTGGCATGCGCGATGATCGCATCGGCGTCGAGATCGAGTGCGCGCAGACAGGCGTGGATGGTCGCGTCGTCGGCGATGTCGCGATCCTCGGCAAAGTTGGCGTGATAGACCGCACGGACGAATGCCGGCAGCCACGTGGCATCAACATGACTGCAGCCGATTCTTGACGCGAGAATGCTGGTGCGTGGAAAGCTGCTCGGCTGTTTCCAGTCGAGGTGGTATTTCGCACACAGCCGCTCGAGGTCGCGCCACATGTACTGGCCCTTGACCGGAAACGCGAAGAACGGCGAGCTCTCGTAGCCCTGCGCCTGGAAGATCGGTCCGAGCAGGAACGGTTTCCAGATCACGGGCACGCCGGCTTTTCCCGCTGCGGCCTCGACCCGCATTGCGGCCGGGTACGAATATGTGCTGGCGAATTCGAACCAGAACTCCATCGACTTCATGCCGCCTCCAGTATTTGAGCTGCACGCCATTGCGTGCCAGGCGCCAGCGTCACGGGGGTACCGATCACGGCGGCTTCGAAGCATAGCATCTGTTGCCAGCCGCCATCGTCAAGATCATGCAGGTCGGCCGCCATTTCCGGTCCCGGATTCCAGACCACGGTATCCGGGAAATGTTCATGGTGGACCTTCAGCCGTCGCGCGCCATCATGCAGTTCAATGCAGGAGGGTGCGTTGAAGTAGATGCGATCCACTTCGTCGACGATGCTGAGCGACTCATGCTGTTCGACACAGGCGGCATTGTCGAGCACCTTGTCGCGATAGCGCAGGCCCTGCAGGCCATGCACCGAGACCGTGCCGACATCGGTGACGCGCAGGTAGCTGTGCAACGCGGCCGTGAACGTGAACGGTGCATCGCCAGTGTTACGGATCAGCAGTGCGGTTTCGAGCGTATCGCCGAATATGGTCACTGACAGTTCGGCGGCGAACGGATGCGGCCAGATCGC
>DATCXY010000484.1:0-3483 GCA_036570585.1 Solimonas sp.
TACGATTTCCGTAACCCGGCGCAGTGGCGCCGGCCGTGGGCCGAGCTGTACGCGGACATCCTCGATTTCGCGGCGCACACGGAAACGCTCGGCTTCGACGGCGCCTGGGTGCCGGAGCATCACGGCGCCGACGATGGCTACATGCCCTCGCCGCTGGTTGCTCTGGCGGCGATCGCCGCACGCACCAAAACCATCAAGCTCGGCTCGGCGATCGCCCTGGCCCCGCTGTATCACCCGGTGCGTTTCGCCGAGGAATGTGCGGTGCTCGATCATCTTTCAAATGGTCGGCTCGAAATGGCGATCGCGATCGGCTACCGCCGCCGCGAGGCCGAAGCCTATGGCGTCGACTTCAGCAAACGCGGCAGCCGCACCGATGAATTCCTCGAAATCGTCACGCGGCTGTGGGCCGGCGAGACACTGACGTTCGAAGGCCGGCACTTCAACATCAAAGGCGCGCGTGTCGCGCAGACACCGGCGCGCGGGCGCATTCCGCTCTACGTCGGCGGCTTCAACGACAAGGCGATCGCACGCACCGCAAAATACGGCGACGGCTACTTCGGCAATCTCGATATCGTCGATCTGTATCTCGACAAGCTGCGCGCCGCGGGCAAGGATCCGGGCGGCGCCCGCGTCCGCATCCAGGGGCTGTTCACGGTCGTCGCGAACGATCCGGCCAAGGCGATGGACGAACTCGCGCCTTACTACCTGCACGTCAACAACACCTATGGCGAATGGTTGAACGAGGATCGCGCGGCGACCGGCATCGGCAACGACGGCCTGCTCAAGCCGATGACGCTGGACGCGTTCAAGGCCAGCGGCATTCTCAGCATCCTGACGCCGGCGCAAGCGATCGACATGTTCCGCAAGATGCTCGCGAAGGCGCCGGTCGAGCACTTCATGATGATGTTGCCGCCCGGCCTGCCGCCCGCGAAATTCATGCAATATGCGGAGCTGTTCGCGAACGAAGTGATGCCAGCCTTCCGCTGAGTCGGCGGCGTCGCGCCGTGTCGCGCCGAGTCCTTGATCAGAATGGATGACGTCATGCTCACCGATGAGCGCCGCTTGAATTCACCGCAGTCGGTCACGCGCGTGATCCAGATTCTCGAAGTGTTGTGCACCGGCCCGGCGCCGGTCAGTCTCGCGCATCTCAGCCGCGAACTCGGCGCGCCCAAGAGCAGCCTCGCCGCCTTGCTGCGCGGCCTCGTCGAAGCCGATTTCGTGGTCCTGACCGACAACGCCTATCGCCTCGGGCCGGCCGCATACGGCCTTGGCAGTGCGCTGCTCGAAGCAAGGCGGCGCTTGCAGTCGTCGGATCTGCTGCGCGAAGGCATGCGCCGTCTCGCCGAACGTTCGGGCGAGACCGTGCTGCTCGCGGTGCGCGACAAGCAAACCGCCACGCTGACGTATGTGGACCTGATCGAAAGCCGCAACGCGCTGCGCTTCACCGTCGCGATCGGCGACCGCCGCCCGCTGTATTGCACGGCCGGCGGCCGCGTGCTGCTGGCGAGCCTGCCGGACGTCGAACTGCGTCGCTACTTGCGCGGCCTCAAGACGCAGGCACTGACGGCTGAGACCGAAACCGACAAGCGCAAGCTCGGCGACGCGATCGCGCAGGCACGCGAAACCGGCGTCGCGCAAACCGTCGATCAGGCCGCCGACGGTGTCGCCGGCACTGCCAGCCTGATCCAGGATGCGGCCGGCATCGTGATCGGCGCGCTGGTCGTCGCAGCACCGAGTTCGCGCTCGCACGGCCGGCGCGTCGAACTCGCCAAGATGGTCCGCGACGAAGCGATCGCGATCTCGTCGACGCTGGGCTACCGGAAGTCGAAGCGCGCCGCTTGAGGCTTTTCGTTGCCTCTCCCTCGTCGCAACGCGATGAGACAGAGGCAACGGCTTTGTGCGTACTGCCGGGCTTATCCGCCGGCAATCGCAATCGGGCTATCGACCGCCGGCGTGAGTCCCAACTCATCAAACACCTCACGCGTATGCGCGCCGAGCGATGGCGTCGGTCCGGCGACTTTGCCCGGCGTCTGCGAGAACCACGACGGGATGCCGGGGAAGCGTACGGGACCGTCGGCCGTGTCGACTGTCTCGAAGAAACCGACGGCATTGAGATGCGGGTTGTCGAACAACTCATCGGTTGTGCGCAGCGGCGCGGCCGGAATGCCGAGTTCGCGCAGCAGATCCAGCCATTCCTGCGTCGTGCGCTCGAGGAAGGTTTCGGCGAGCTTGCCGTAGACCGTATCGATTTGCGCCGCGCGCTGCGCGAGTGTCGCCAGTTCCGGTCCGGCCCAGCCTGGCTTCACGGCATCGACGAACAGCTTCCAGTGCTTGTCGTTGTAGATCAGCGCCGCGACATGACCATCCTTGGTGCGATACGGCTTGCGGTTCGGTGCGACCACGCGCGGATAATTCGCGGCACTGAGCGGCGGATCGAACATCGCACCATTGGCGTGTTCGACGAGCATGAACGACGCCATCGTCTCGAACATGCCGACTTCGACCTCCTGCCCTTCGCCGGTCCGCGCGCGATGAAACAGCGCCATCATCGTCGAGTACAGCACGGTCAGGCCGGCGACCTTGTCGGCCATGATCGTGCCGACGAAGTTGGCCTCGCCGGTCAGCAGCTGCTGCACGTACGGCAGCCCGCATTCGGCCTGAATGGTGTCGTCGTACGCCGGCTGGTCGCGGTCCGGTCCGCGGCGGCTGTAGCCATAGCAGTTGGTGTAGACGATGGAAGGATTGATGGCCGCCACCGCCTCGTAGCCAAAGCCGAGTTTGATGATGGCCTTCGAGCGCATCGAGTGAACGAACACATCGGCGGTTTCGATCAGCTTGCGCAGTGCGGCTTTGCCTTCGTCGCTGCGCAGGTCGAGCACCACGCTGCGCTTGCCGCGATTGACGTTGACGAACACGCCGGCCAGCCCCGGCGACGGTGCGACCGAGATGTAGCGCGTGTTGTCACCCTCGGGCGGTTCGATCTTGATCACGTCCGCGCCCATGTCCGCCATGATCTGCGTGCTGTACGGCCCCATCACCATGCTCGTCAGATCGACCACACGAATACCGGCCAGCGGCCCCTTGCCCTTCGTGTGTTGGTTCACGGCGTTCTCCTCGACGGAATTGCGGATCGCGCCATTCTTCCATGGATACCGTACACATTCCAGTCCATTGGTTTAATATCGGCACAACACCTCGGCCCGTTTTGCGGCCCGGTATAATCAACAGCGTCGCTGATCAGGGTGCCGCCCTGTCGCCCGCTTCACACGGATTCGAGACCATGGATTTCGCACTGACCGCCGACCAGCAGAACATCCGCGACGCGGTGCTCAAGCATTGCGCGCAGTTCTCCGCCGAATACTGGCTGGAACGTGACCGCGAAGGCGTGTTTCCGCAGGACTTCTTCGACTCGATGGCCGAAGCCGGCTGGATCGGCATCGCGATGCCGAGCGAATACGGCGGCTCGGGCCTCGGCATCACCGA
>DATCXY010000485.1:0-10512 GCA_036570585.1 Solimonas sp.
CAGCAATGTAGCAAGCGCTTGGTTTGTAGCGCTGCCGCGATGGACTATCCTCCTGACCCCTCGGGATGGCACGCTGGGTTGATGCCGCGGAAGGCTTGCCCTAGCGAATTCCCGCCTGAGCCCGGCAGGCGCAAGGAGAGAGAAGGAATGGCGTTCAAGACCCGCATCACCGAACTGCTCGAAATCGAGCATCCGATCGTCCAGGGCGGCATGATGTGGGTCGGCCGCGCAGAACTCGCGGCGGCGGTGTCGAATGCCGGCGGTCTCGGCATTCTCACCGCGCTGACGCAGCCCTCGCCCGATGCGCTGCGCGCCGAGATCGAGCGCTGTCGCGCAATGACCAGCAAGCCGTTCGGCGTGAACCTGACGATCCTGCCATCGGTCAATCCGCCGCCGTACGCGGAATATCGCAAGGCGATCATCGACAGCGGCATCAAGATCGTCGAAACGGCGGGCCACAAGCCGCAGGAACATGTCGACGACTTCAGGGCGCACGGCATCAAGGTCGTGCACAAGTGCACGTCGGTGCGTCATGCGCTGTCGGCCGAGCGCATGGGCGTCGACGCGATCTCGATCGACGGTTTCGAATGCGCGGGACATCCGGGCGAGGATGACGTCCCGGGCCTGATCCTGATTCCGGTTGCGGCCGACAAGCTCAAGATTCCGATGATCGCCAGCGGCGGATTCGGCGATGGTCGCGGTCTGGCAGCCGCACTCGCGCTTGGCGCCGACGGCATCAACATGGGTACGCGCTTCTGCGCGACCGTTGAAGCGCCGATCCACGACAAGGTCAAGCAGTTCATCGTCAGCAACGACGAACGCGCTACGCGCCTGATCTTCCGCAGCCTCAAGAACACCGGTCGCGTCGCCGCCAACAGTGTGTCCGACGAAGTCGTCGCGCGCCTCGCCAAACCGGGTGCGGTGTTTGAAGACGTGCGCGAGCTGGTGCCGGGCGCGAAGGGCCGCGCGGCGCTGGAGACTGGCGATCTCGATGCCGGACTGATCTGGGCCGGGCAGGTGCAGGGTCTGATCCATGACGTTCCGACTTGTCAGCAGCTGATCGAAAGCATCATTCGCGACGCCGAGGCCATCATCAAGGACCGGCTGGCTGGATTCGTCCGGGCGCGGTAGCGACTTCGTCAAATTGCGGATCGACGGCCGGACGCCCCAGGATCAAGCGGGTATCCGGCCGTTTCCATGTGTGGCTGGGTTGCCGTCACGAAATACTAAGCATCACTGCTGTACACATGTGCCGTTTTCGCTTGAAATGCGCAGTGGCTTCGGCGTAGATTGGAACGTCGCGGTTTGCCGAAATTTCACCGCAAGCAATTGCAATGACTGGCCTGCGTGGGCCGGTGACGTCAGGCGACGCAGAGGACAACTTTCCTGCGTCGGACCCACTAATGGAGGAAGGACAATGAACGATCTGGCACAGCACGCAGCCCCGAAGGACTCGGCGAGCGGCGGCAACAGCTGGCCACCGAGCTGGCAGACGATGCCGCACGGTATCCGCGTCGGCCGCTACATTGATCCGGAATTCGCCAAGCTCGAATACGAAAAGCTCTGGAGCAAGACCTGGCAGGCAGGCGCGCGTCTTGATGAGATACCGGAAGTCGGCGACTACACGGTCTACAACATCGGCGATCAGTCGGTCGTGATCACACGTGCTGATGCCGACAAGATCAAGGCATACCACAACGTCTGCCCGCATCGTGGTACGTCGCTTGCGGAGAAGTTGCAGGGCAGATTCGAGAACCGGCACATCATCTGCCCGTTCCACGGCTGGCGCTGGGACCTGCACGGCAACAATGAGTTCGTGCTGGAACGTCAGGAGTTCCGTGGCGGCCAGCTGCAGAACAGCGATGTCGGCCTGCGCGAGGTTCACAGTGTCGTGTTCGCCGGTTTCGTGTTCATCAACCTCGACAGGAATCCGTCGTCGTTCGACGACTACATCGCGCCGGTGCGCGAGATGCTGGAATACCTCGCGATCGGCGAGATGCGCCATTACTGGTGGAAGGCGCTGCCGATACCGTCGAACTGGAAAGTGGCACAGGAGGCGTTCTTCGAGGGCTACCACGTTCCGGCCACGCATCCGCAGCTGGAGCCGCACTCCGCTGATTTCATCTACAAGCCGACGCCGGACGCCAAGCCCGACTTCAATCACTGGAACGTGGCATACGAAACCTATGCGCACGGCCACGGTCGCTTCTTCGGCAAGAAGACGCCGATGAAGGGCGATGTGCGCGCGGCCAGCGGCATCGCGCACGCCAGCACCGACGACATGATCGAGGCGATGGCCGCACGCCTGAATCTGCTTGCCGTTGGCATGGACGCGCAGGTGCTCGCGGAAGATGTCGAGGTCGTGCGCTCGCTGAAGGGCAAGCCGATCCCCGAGGGTTCGAGTCTCGGCGCCGAATACGTCAAGGCGCTATACACGCGCGCCGCGATGCAGCAGCGGCCGATGCCGAAGCCGACGCCAGAGGCGATCGGCATGTGGGGCGGCGAGATCTTCGTATTCCCGAACCTGATGATCCTGCCGCAAGCCGGGAACGCGATGATCTATCGCGTGCGTCCGGATGGTAATGATCCCGACAAGTGCATCTTCGAGATCATGTCGACCAAGACTTACCCGGCGGCGGCCAAGGTGCCGCGCGCGGTCATGCAGACCGTCACGGACCTCGAAGATCCCGAACAGGTATTGCAGATTCCTCGACAGGATCTCGGCAACATCCCGCGCATGCAGAAAGGTCTGCACTCGAAGGGCATACGCCAGACCTGGCTGGCGGTCGAGCAGGAGAAGATCATTCTCAACATGCACCAGGAACTGGACCGCTATCTGACGGCGGACTGAGCCGTCCTTGCGATGATCGCGAGCCACCGCGCGCAGCTGCCCGCCTGTCGCGCTGGTCGCTCACCTTGAGCGGAGCCGGCAATGTCAGATCAGGTCAGTGAAAGAATCGCGCCGGTGTTGCCGGCGGCCTGGAACGCCGCCGTACTCGATGCGCTGAGCGCGTTTCCGAGTGGTCGCGACTTCGTGTTGTCGCGCCACGAACAGGGCGGCGCTGGCGGCATGCATGGTCTCGGCGTGATCCTGCAGCATCCGGCGCTCGCCAAGGCATTTCTTACATTCAACAATCACGTTGCCACTGCAAGCACGGTGACGGCGCGCGTCCGCGAGCTGGTGATCCTGCGCATCAGCTGGCTACGACGTGCCGAATACGAATTCATCCAGCACGTCATCCTCGGCCGTCGAGCCGGCTTGAGCGACATCGAGATCGAACGCATCCAGATCGGAGCGGATGCACCCGGCTGGGCACCGCTCGATGCCGATCTGTTGCACGCCGTCGATGAACTGCACGCCGATGCCTGCATCGGTGCCGCGACCTGGCAGCGCCTGGCCGCCTCGTTCGACACCGCGCAGCTCATCGACATCGTATTCGCCGTCGGCTGCTACGACCTGCTGGCGATGGTGTTCAAGAGTTTCGGCGTCCAGCTGGAGCCTGGCGTCGATCCGCTGCCACCTGTACTCAGCGCGCGCCTGCAAAGCGGGTCTTGACTGCTTCGGCGCCGCGACCTGCCTGGCAAGGCATGGTCGCGCGCTGGTCGGGAGTGGCGGCCGCCTCGATCCGCCCGGCAACAGCATTGCATCGCCCGCAATGATCTCGCGGGTCCGCACCGCGAGCATGAGGCCGGGCGGTCCACGTCATTTTTCGAGAACGATACGAACGAGTTGCCATTAACGGCGATTCGTCGCACAGTACGGAAAATATAAATGGGCAGCAGTGTTGATTTCGATGAAATTGCACTGAGGCGGATCACGAAGAGGAGGACAGTGACATGAAGCAGCGAGTCGACACCGAGGTCGATGAGCGCCGCGTCGTTTCCGCGAGACGTGGCAGCGCCCACCGACGCAAGGCCGCACCGCGCTGTTGGTCGGTGGTGTGTTATGCGGTGGCCTTGCCAACGCGCAGGAGGCTGATCAGATGCCGCCGCCAGCGGAAGCGGCGCCAACCGCCGGTCCTGTCGCGGCGACACCTGCTGCCGAAGCGGCGACCGAGGCCGCGACTCCCGGTGTGCCTGCCGAAAATACCGAGCCCGCTGCCGCACCGGTCGCGACTGGCGCCGATCAGGCGGCCGACACTGGCGCACTTGCCGACGACGGCGGCATCGCCGAAGTTCTGGTCACGGCGCGCCGTCGCGAAGAAACTGCGCAATCGGTGCCGATCGCGGTATCCGTGCTTGGCGCGAGCGCGCTTGAAGATCATCACATCGACGACATCGACGATCTGCAGAATGTCGTGCCGACACTGTCAGTCAGCGCAGCCTCGGGTCGGCCGAACGCGCCGGTCTATTCGCTGCGCGGCATCCGCCCGACCGAAGCCATCTACGGGCAGGATCCGACGGTCGCGATCTATTTCGACGATGTCGTGCTTTCGCCTGCGCAGGGCAGCAACCTCGGCATGTATGACCTGTCATCCGTGCAGGTATTGAAGGGGCCGCAAGGCACCCTGTTCGGGCGCAATACCACGGGCGGTGCGCTGCTGCTGACGCCGAAGCGTCCGGGTCGCACGTTCGGCGGCGATTTCATGGCGGGCTATGGCAGCTACGGTCGCGATGAAACGCAGTTCGGCATCGATCTGCCGCTGGCCGACAACTTCACGATGCGTCTGTCCGGCCGCACGATCGACAGCAACGGCTATCAGACCAATGTCGCTGAAGGTCCATTGCACGGCGACAAGCTTGGCGGCGAAAGCACGCGTTCGGCACGTGCTTCGGCGGTCTGGGATATCACCGACAAGATCGAGAACTACACGGTGGTGTCGTGGGATCACAAGAGCACCAACGGTCGCGGCATGGTGCTGAAGGCGGCCAATCCAACCGGCTATTACCTCAAATGCTATGACGGGCCGAGCAATCCGAATGGCGCGTGTTTTGACGGCGACAATCTCGCCTTCATCTACGATGCGGTTGACCGCGCGAAGGGTCGCGACGTCAACAAGATCGAAAGCGATCATCGCCAGTTCGACAACACGCGCGCCGTCGGCGTGGTCAACACCACGACCGCGCAGCTCGGCGATGGGTTGACCTTGAAGAGCATCGCCGGCTACCGCGATTTCTCCAGCAGCCTGTATATCGACCTCGACTCATCGCCGGTTCCGGGTTTGCTCGACTCGCAGCAGACTTCGGCGCTGAAGCATGCGAGCTATGAACTGCAACTGCTCGGCACGTCGTTCGATGATCGCCTCGACTGGGTCACCGGTCTGTACTGGTATTACGAGGATGGCTACGAGAGCTCGCCGGGCGATACCTATCTCGGTACTCCGGCGTTCGACGTGACGGCTGGCGGCAATCCGTTCATGCAGCGTGGCGACGTCCACAACAATAGCTATTCGGCATTTGTACAAGGCTCGTTCAAATTGACGGAGAAGCTGTCGCTGACGGCAGGTGCGCGCATGACGCGCGACGACAAGGAGATGACGCTATCGACGCACCGCGAGAATGCTTGCGGGCTGAAGGATCCGAATAGCGATCCGTCGGCGCCGCCGACCACGCTGCCACTCGATGCCTGTTCGGTGAAGCTGTCCGATTCATTCAAGCAGCCGACGGGCACCGTCTCCCTTGATTACAAGCTGCGCCCGGGCATGATGATTTACGCAGCGAGTCGATACGGCTATCGCGCCGGCGGCTTCAATCTGCGAGCGACCAATCCGGTCGAGTACCAGCCGTTCGATCCTGAAACCGTGCTCGATGCCGAGCTCGGTGCCAAAACCGACTGGGCGATCGCCAATTGGCATATGCGCAGCAATGTCGCCGTTTACCACCAGTGGTATGACGACATCCAGCGTACGGTGGCCGCATCGAATCCGGATGGTACGCCGGGCTCGGCCGTGCAGAACGCCGCCAAAGCCAAGGTCTTCGGTCTTGAACTTGAACAGACGATCGCGCCGACCCAGCATCTTTCGCTGCAGCTGAACTACGCGTACGTGTTGCCGGAGTACGACAGCTGGTCGGATCCGCGTTCTGGCGCTGACCAGAGCAAGACGCCGTTCTACTTCACGCCGAAGCATTCGGGCAGCGCCACGCTGTCGTACACGCAGCCGCTCGGCGGCGATGTGGGCGTGCTGACGTATACCGCGACTGCGTCGTACAAGGGCGACCAGTGGATCAGCCCGCTGCTGACCCAGACCACGATCAGCCAGATTCGTCAGCTCGACCAGACCACCGGATCAAACGTGCTGCCATTGCTGCAGCAGGATTCTTACTGGCTGCTCGACATGAGCACGAGTTGGTTGAATGTGATGGGCTCGAACTTCGACGTGACGGCGTACATGAAGAACGTCACCGATCGTGAATACGCGGTGGGCGGCCTTCAGCTCTATAGCACCTTCGGCATCCTCGCTCAGGCGTACGGTGATCCCCGCACTTATGGCGTACAGCTGCGCTATCGGTTCTGAGCGCGAGTCGAGCTTCACTGTAGTGAAACCTGTCCTGAGCCCCGGATTCCCGGGGCTCTTTTTTGGTTCTTCGCCAAGCTTCGGGGCGTGGGGTTTGCGGTGGAGCTGCTCCTCATGCGCCGGAAGATGGATGCACCGTCAGGCCAGGCGCCACTCCAGTCGGAGAAGAACATCTTCTTTTGCGCCAACACTCGTTTGCAGCAGATTGCGATCTTCAACTTGATCGCATGCGTCACGTGATTGTGCAAACGCAAGCCGCACCACAAAAAATGCCCCGGCGACCTGCGTCGCCGGGGCATGCACTTCATGCAGCCTTACTCGTTACTCGCGCGTGACGCTGAACTCGACGCGGCGATTGTCGGCACGCCCTTCCTTGGTCTTGTTGGTCGCGATCGGCTTGGTTTCGCCATAGCCATTTGCTTCCAGGCGCGAGCTTTCGATGCCCTGGCTGATCAGGTAGGTGCGGGCCGCATTGGCGCGCGCCTTCGACAGCTTCATGTTGTAGGCATCTGAACCGGTGGCATCGGTGTGGCCTTCAATCACCAGGCCCATCGACGGCTGGCCCTTGAGGCCGGCGGCGATCTTGTCGAGCTCGGCCTTCGAGCTGGACAGCAGACGCGAGGAATCGAACTCGAAGTTGATGTCGTGCAGCACGATCTTCGCCTCACGAATCGCGCAGCCACGGGCGTCGACCTTGAAGCCTTTCGGCGTGTTCGGGCAAGCATCGAGATTGTCGTAGACGCCATCACCATCGCTGTCCTTCGGCGGCGGCGGAGGCGGCAACGGGCAACCCCGCGAATCGACCTTGGTACCGGCCGGCGTGCCCGGGCACTGGTCGAGCGAATCGATCACGCCATCGCCGTCGGTGTCCTTCGGCTGTGGCCGCGACGGTGGCGCCGGCTGTTCCGCCTTCTTGCCGAGCACGAACTGCACACCGGCATTGATTCGGGTGTCCTGCAGGTAATCGTGCGATGAGGTGTCGTCGTCGAACACCCAGTAATGCTTGGCGTCGACACGGATCGCAACGGTGTGCGCTTCGTTGAGATTGATCAGGAAACCGCCACCGGCATTGGCGAAACCGTAGGTGTGATCATTGGCCGCGCGGTCTTCATACTGCGCGCCGCCACCGAGCAGCAGGAATGGCGAGAATGCGCTCGAGCGCTGCATCGGATAGATCGCGAAATCGAGACCACCACCATATTCGTTGTCGTGTCCGGCGCTGTAGTCGCGATCAGACTGCAATCCGAAGAGATTGATTTCCGGTGCGAAGTATTCGCTGGTGGGGAACCCGAACAGGATCGTGCCGCCAAGCGCGTTCGATGTGTGGCGCGCATCGGCCTGCCATCCGTAAGTGCCCTGCAGGCCCATGTAGGGGGTGGTATCGGCGAGTGCTGCTTGGGCAGCGCCCGCCATCAAGGCGACGGCGATCAGCTTATATTTCATTTTCATTCTTGCTTTCCTCGGGTCGGTCAGTTGAAGAAAGCGATGTGTGCACAGGGCGGTAAGGGCTGACGCACGACATGGCTCCCTAGCGTGTTCCGCGCATCTTGCGATAGAGCACTGAATCCAACCTTAATCTTTTTAAAAAAGATTCGCCGGTGAGCAGGCATTGATTCCCGGCTTTTTGCGCAGGGCCGAGCGTGATCACGGACGATGCTGATCGACAAGGTCGGAGGCGGCAGGCGGCGCAGGACTGAACGCTGCCGTTGATCGGACTGTCTTGTCCCATACGAAAGCGTATGGCTAGACTGGCCGCATATTTTTAGGCCGCGAGGACTCATGCCGTCGAGCGTCAGCACGATCGAGACAAAGCAGAATCTGACCGCGGATTGCTGGGCCGAGGCTGCGCTTGATGCAATCGCCGGCGGCGGTCTCGATGCTGTGGCGGTCGAACCGCTCGCGCGTCGACTGGGCGTTACCAAGGGCAGTTTCTATTGGCATTTCGCCAATCGCGACGCGCTGTTGCGTGCCGCGCTGCAGCGCTGGGAGCAGACGGAAACCGACGACATCGTTGCGCGCATTGGCCCGGAATCCGATCCCTACGTGCGCATCGTCAAGCTGTTCAAGTCGGCGAACGCGAGTTATCGCGCGGGGCGTCTGTATCTGGCGATCGCCGCCGCCGAGGACAAGCCGGTGGTGCAGGCTTTCGTGCGCCGAGTCTCCGAGCGGCGCATGAATTATCTCTACGATTGTTATTGCGCGCTGGGCTTTGCGCCGCCGATCGCGCGGCATTGGGCGCGCTTTGCATATGCCACGTTCATGGGCAATTTGCAGATTGGCCGCGACACGCCGGATCTGATGCCGGCCGATGCCGAATTCAGCGAGTACGTGAAACTGATGATCAAGACCCTGATTCCGCGGTCGGCTAGCATGGCCGTTGCGGAAGAGCATTCGTCGTTCAGTGCCGATCCGGCATCCAGCCACGCTACGGGAGACTGAAGATGACGCTTCTCATCGTGCTGCTCGCACTGCTGGCTGCGTGGATACTCGCGTTCATCGGCGTGCCGCTGGTGGTGTGGACCTTGGGCGCCGCGGCGCTTGCCGCGACGCTGTGGCTCGCCGGTTCGATCGGCCAGACGAGTTTCACGATCGTTGCGGGCGTGATCGCCGTCCTCGGCCTGCTGCTCAATATCCTGCCGCTGCGCCGGGCACTGCTGACCCGTTTTGTCTTTTCCGTGTTCAAGAAAGTCTTGCCGGAAATGTCGTCGACGGAGCGCGAGGTGCTCGAATCCGGCGATGTCTGGTGGGAGGCCGAAATGTTTCGAGGCCGCCCGGACTGGGAGAGGCTGTTGAGCTTCAAGTACACCAAACTCACGCCGGAGGAGCAGTCGTTCCTCGACAATGAGTGCGAGGCCTTGTGCAAGCTCTGCGACGACTGGAAAATCGAATACGAGGACAAGGATCTGCCGAAGTCGGCCTGGGACTATATCCGCGAGAAGCGATTCTTCTCGATGCTGATCAAGAAGGAATACGGCGGCCTCGGCTTTTCGGCCAACGCGCAGTCGGCGGTCGTGACCAAGCTCGCAAGCAAATCGATCACGCTGGCGGTGACGGTAATGGTGCCGAACTCGCTCGGCCCCGGCGAGCTGCTGATGCACTACGGCACCGACGAACAGAAAAGGAAATGGTTGCCCGGCCTGGTCGATGGCAGCGAGATTCCGTGTTTTGGTTTGACCGGTCCGGAAGTGGGCTCGGACGCGACGGCGATGCCGGATGTCGGCTATGTCTGTCTCGGTGAGCATGACGGGACGCAGACACTTGGCATCAAGCTGACGTTCTCGAAGCGTTACATCACGCTGGCGCCGGTCGCGACCGTCGTGGGCCTGGCATTCAAGCTGCGCGATCCGGACGGTCTGCTCGGTGACAAGCGCAAGATCGACTACGGCATCACCTGCGCGCTGCTGCCGGCGACGACGCCGGGCGTACAGATCGGCCGCCGCCACTATCCGGGTGCGGCGTTCATGAACGGCACGATCGTCGGTCGCGACGTGTTCGTGCCGATCGACGCGATCATCGGCGGCCCGGCGATGGCCGGTAAGGGCTGGCGCATGTTGACCGAATGCCTGTCGGCCGGCCGCGGCATCTCGCTGCCGGCACTGTCGGTCGCCGCCGGCCAGCTCGGCTACCGGATGACCGGCGTCTACGCGCGCTTCCGTCGCCAGTTCAAGGTCTCGGTCGGCAAGTTCGAGGGCGTGCAGGAAGCGACCGGCCGCATCGCCGGCCACGCCTATACGCTCGAAGCGATGCGCGTGCTGACGGCGTCGGCGGTCGATCACTGCGCGCCCGGCGTGACGACGGCGATCGCCAAGTACCACATGACCGAACTGATGCGGAAGATCATCAACGACGGCATGGACGTGCTCGGCGGCAAGGGCAGCCAGCAAGGGCCGCGCAATTTCATGGCGACCGGCTACAAGGCGGCGCCGGTGGCGATCACGGTCGAAGGCGCGAACATCCTGACGCGCAACCTGATGATCTACGGTCAGGGCGCGATCCGTTGCCACAAGTACGTGTTCCCGGAAATGGAAGCGGCGCGCGAGAACGATCTGCGCAAGTT
>DATCXY010000486.1:0-1770 GCA_036570585.1 Solimonas sp.
GGTGGCGCTCGTCGATATTTGTCTGGTCGAAGCTATCCATGTTCAGGTGTTCATGCTCAGAAATCGGCCGACAGGCGCAGCACGATCGAGCGCGGCCGCGTGTAGACGTAGGAGGAGTTGCCGATGAGGGTGTCGAGCGCCTGCTTCGCGCCCGGCCCCTGACCGAAGCCGGCGACGACTTTCTGCACGTTGGTGAGATTGTCGACCGACAGCGTCAGCGCCGGCGCCCAGCTCAGATCGGTGCGCGTGATGTTGCAGTTCAGGCTCAGCAGCGAGTACGCGTCGATCTCGGTGTAGTGGGTGATGTCGGCCCACGACTTGCTCTGGAACGAGTTGATCAGCGTGGTCTGCGTCAGGTAGTGGCCGATCGGCTGCGTGAAGCTCAGTGTGGTGACCGACTGCACGCGCGGCGAGCTCGGCATCAACGTGTCTTCCGGCACTACGGTGCCGGACACATCCTGGAACGGTTCGGTGGTGCGCGCTTCGATGTACGAGGCGGACTGTTCGATGCTCAGGCCCTTGAGCGGCGTCAGCCAGCGGATCGTCGTTTCGGCGCCGAGGCTGCGTGTGGCACCGACGTTGTCGACGAAGCTGTTCGTGCCCTGGACCTGCTTGACCTGCGGATTCTTCCAGTCGAGGACGAAGCCGGTGACGTCGACGCGCAGCGTGCGATCGAACCAGTCGGTGCGCAGGCCGATCTCGTAGTTCCACAACGTGCTCGATTTGAAGCTCAGCGGCACGTTCGCCGACTGCACGGTCGGCAGGTTGAAGCCGCCGAACTGGAAGCCGCGCGAGACCGTGCCGTAGAACATGATGTCGCGCCACGGCTTGTACGTGAGCGCGACTTTCGGACTCCAGCCTTTCTCGGTCGAGCCCGGCGTCGCGCCGTTGTTGCCGCCGGACAAGCCGCTGGCTTCGAGCGTGCCTTCGACCTTGGTACGGTATAGGCGGCCACCGATCGTCAGGCGCAGCGCGTCGGTGACGTCGTAGCTCGCCTCGCCGAACAGCGCCTGCTCGGTCGCATCGAGCGGATCGTAGCGGCTGTCCGACAGGGTCAGACCGTTCGCGGTCAGCTGCTCCAGCACCGGCAACGGCAACAGTGCGGTCAGGTAATCGAGAACATCCGGACTGGGGATGTACAGCGTCGCCCGGATGTCGGCGCGGTAAGTGCTGTAGAACGCGCCGATCAGCCAGTTGAAGCGGCTGCCGTCGTCCGGCGACACCAGACGCAGTTCTTGCATCACGCCATGCGTATGCACGTCGCGACCTGCACGCAGGAAACTGATGCCGGCGCGCGCCAGCGGAACGACCAGATTGCTGGAGTCGATGTCGTTCATGCTCGACTTCTCCTGATATCCCGTCAGCGAGACCAGCGTCGCCCAGTCGAACGCATAACGCAGATCGAGCGAGGCGAGGCTGTAGCCGTTGTCGCTTGGCGATGCGCTCGGCGCGTCGTCGCGCGTGTACGTGCCGTCGGCGAACGTGACGATGCCGAGGTCGTCGGAATGGCGCTGTTCCTTGGTCGCCATCAGGTTGACCGTCAGCCGTTCGGTCGGCTGCCACAGCGCCATCACGCGGCCGGCCCAGCTCTTGCCGGAATCGATGTCGTTCTCGTTGCGCGCCGGATTGCGGCTGTCGAGGACGCCGGGAATCTCCTGATAGATGCCCGACGCGCGTACGGCGAAAGTCTCGCCGATTGGAATGTTGACGGCGCCACCGTAGGACGGCGCTTCGCCGCCGCGATCGAGCATCGTGTAGTCGTAGAACGCC